>JABHJM010000030.1 GCA_018691995.1 Candidatus Iainarchaeum sp. | reverse complement strand
CTAAGTTTTTTTGCATTAAAGCAATGTATGAATCTTTTCTTTGTCCTCCGTCATCAAGTTGAGGTATTTCAAGGCTATCGTCAAAGTTTTTATGATTCATTGAAGTAGTTTTTATTGTGTATATTCCCGGTCCAAGAGTTAAAGTTTGATTTGATCCGGATTTATTTAACACTTTATTGCCAGCACTATCAGTGATAATTAATCTAGCTCCACTAATTGTACTACCATCAAGTTCTTTTATTGTAAAATTAACTGTTTGTTGTGAACCAAGCCAACTAAAAACAAATCCAATAATTACTAGTGCAATTATTCCAACAATAATAATTGGAATAAGTTTTTTTATTCCTTTTTTTGCTGCTACAGCACCTTCTTTTGCATAATATGCAGCATCTCCTGCATAATCTCCAGCACTTGAGCCACCACTATCATAGTCGCCACCGTATGTGGGGTCGTTAAATTCTTGATCAAACAAAGTATTCACCAATTTTTGCTGTATTTATTACTCTTCTTATTTTTATAAACTTTACCCTTCAATATCTTTTCATGAAGATTTCAATTATTGGGTATAAAGAAAGTTCAGTGAACATATTTGCAAGTCTTGCAAAGGAACTTTCTAAGAAAATTTCAGGTCTTGAACTTGAAGAGCGATTTGTTCCTGAGCTTGAAGACATTCCAGAAATTGCTCTTGAGTGTACGACTGAAAGTGATTTTGTTGTTGTTTTTGCATTAAGTGAAGAAAAAGAGTTAGTTGAACAAATAAAAGAAAAGTTAATTGATGTTGAATTAAAAACAAAAGTGAGAATTTTAAAAGAAATTAGAGATGATTCTTTTTCATCTCTTGAAGAAGAATATTATTTAGAAGAAAAAGATAAACTAGTTGAAGAATTATCTCAAAAGATTGTTGACATATTATTTAATGAAAATGCATTCGAACCAGAAGACAAAGAGTTTGGATTATAGTTTATTCAATTTTTATTGGGCCACTTTGTTGACTTTTAATTAATTCATCCCTATCTTTTGCACTTGCCTTTTTTTTAAGATTAGAAATTTCTCTTTCTTGTTCTTCAACAAGTTTTACCATGTTAGAAATAATATTATCTTTTTGAGTTAACTCTTTTTTGATTTTTTCCATGTCTTGTAAATATTTTGCTTTTGCTTTATCTTTGAGTTCATTCTTTTCTTTTTCAATCATAAGCATTTTGCTTGTTAGCTCGCCTCGATTTTTCATATTATCTTGTTCTATTTCAAGGGCACTAGTTCTTGCAAAATCTCGATCTTTTTTGAGTTCTTTGATTAATCCAATTGCATTTGTTGTAAACTTTTCATGGGTTGATTCAATTGTTTCAACTTTTCTTTTTAAATTTGTAAAACTTCCTTCCACATATTCTATTTGTGCAAAATGTGTTTTTAGTGCTTTTTTTGCATCTTCTAAAACAATAGCTAATTTTTTGTCACCTTCAAACAAATCATGTTCAATTTCTGCAATAGATTTTTTATCTGCTTTAAAAAATCCTTCTTTTTTTAATTCATAGTGTTTTGTTTTGAGTTCGTTAATTTCATCTTCTTTCTTTTGCAATAATTCAAGTAAATTTCTTGCTGTACTTCCTTTTTGAACAAAGGGAACTTTTTTTGCAGTCAAGAACCCCTTTATTTTTTCAGCAGAGTATCTTGCTTTAAGTGTTAATTTCATTATTTTTTGTTGCAAAGAAGAATAAAGTTCTGGAACTTCCACTTTTTCTGATTCGTTAACCAATTCTTCTCGTAATTTTTTAGATTTTTCCATTTTTATGTTTGATTCAAGAATAATAATTTCTCTTTGCATTTCTGATAAGACATCACTAATATTTGGAGTGTTTTTTTCAAGCATTAGTGTCATTTCTTTATTCATATCTCTTAATTCAGAATATATTTCTCCAAGTCTTTTTGTTGCTCGTTCTAGTTCAAAAACAAATCCTTCTCTGTTTAATTCATTCCATTTGGTTTTACTAACTAAAGCGTGTAAATTTTCAATATCAAGAATGGTCTTATTGACTTTTTCATCCAAAATGCTCATGGCAATATTAGTACTTTTCAGGTATATAATCTTTGCTCTGCTAGGGCTTTTATACTTTCACAACCATATTTTTATTATGCTTATTTCTGATAATGGTTTGGTTTGTGGTGAAGTGTGTGTTGATCCTCACAAAAAACCCAGTCAAGAAAAAGTTCTTTTTACACACGCACATTCTGATCATGTAAAACTTCATAAAGATAAAATTTTTTTTGCAACACCACAAACAAATGAGTTAATCAAAACTAGATATGCTAGTAAAATTAAAGATAAGATTTTCAATGATATTTCATTTAATAAAAAACAAAAGTTTGATAATTTTTCTTTAGAACTTGCAGAAAATGGGCATATTCTTGGTTCTTCTCAAGTAAAAATTGTTGCAGATAAAGATTATGTTATTACTTCTGATTTTCGTCTTAAGGATTCTCTAATTTTTAAAGGAGCAAAACCAATCAAGAGTGATGTTTTAGTTCTTGAAACAACTTTTGGTTCTCCTGAATATTCTTTTCCTTCAAACGAAGAAATTTTGCCTGAAATGATTTCTTGGATAGAAAAAAATGCAAAAAGTGGATTAGTGTTGCTTAGTGGTTATTCTCTTGGAAAAGCACAAGAGTTAACTGCTATTGCAAATGCGGCCGGATTTACTCCGCTTGTACATGATAGTATTTATGAATTAAATAATGTTTACAAAAAGTTTGGAGTAAAGGTTGGGAAGTATGAAAAGTTAAATCATAATTTAAAAGATTTTAATGTTTTAATAATGCCTCCACAATTAGTTGATAGACATTTATTTTCAACAATAGAACATTTTGATAAACGTCGTGTTGCTTCAGCTGTTGCAACTGGTTGGCCATACAAAGGTTATTTTGACAAAATATTTCCTCTTAGCAATCATGCAGATTATAATGATCTTATTGCTTATGCGCAAGCGAGTGATCCAAAACTTATTCTAACAGATCATGGTTTTTGTGAAGAGTTTGCACGAAAATTAAATCGTCTTGGTTTTAATGCAAAGCCCCTAAAGCAACATAAGCAAAGAAGAATTGGAGAATATTAAAACACACATTTTGTAGGATTCATAAAATTCTTTAAATTTTGTTAACCTACAAAACACACGATTTGTAGGACACTTTTTCGTTGTGAAAAATTGTTTTATAAGCCTTTTTCTCCCATTTTTTATTAGTGAGAATAAAATGAAAACAGCATATAGAACAAACACTTGTGGAGAATTAACTCTTAAAGAAGAGGGAGCAGAGGTTACACTTATTGGTTGGTGTGATACAATAAGAGATCACGGAAACCTTACATTTATTGACTTACGGGATAGGTATGGAATAACCCAAATTGTAATGGATCACAAAAAAAGCGATGAGATTAATAAAGTTGGAAAAGAATCAAGAAAAGAATTTGTTATTCAAGTCAAAGGTAACGTTAAAAAAAGACCTGAGGGGACAGTAAAAAAAGATATGCCAACAGGAGAAATAGAAATTGATATTACTAGTGCAAAAATTATTACAAAAGCCGACCCTATTCCAGTTGATTTAAATGATAGAATAAATACAAATGAAGATTTATTATTAAAGTATAGGTATTTAGCTCTTAGAAAAGATGATTTACAAAAAATGTTAATGTTAAGACACAAAGCAGTAAAAGTTGTAAGAGATTTTTGTGATGAAGAAGGATTTATTGAAATTGAAACACCAATTCTAGCAAAAAGTACTCCTGAGGGAGCAAGAGATTACTTAGTTCCAAGCAGAGTTAATCCAGGTCGGTTTTATGCATTACCACAATCCCCACAACTTTTCAAGCAACTTTCAATGATTGCTGGTTTTGATAAGTATATGCAAATTGCGAGATGTTTTCGTGATGAAGATCTTCGAGCAGATCGTCAACCTGAATTTACACAAATTGATAT
>JABHJM010000003.1 GCA_018691995.1 Candidatus Iainarchaeum sp. | reverse complement strand
TAATCAATTTTCATTAATTTTAACTATTTTCAAGGTAAAGAATATAAATAGTTGTGACTTATTTTTTGTCTATGGATTTAATTCTTGTACTTGGAGCATTGCCAGAAACTGCTGAGAGGAAGACATTGTATGAATCAATAATTGGTGTTTGTGAACCTTTAGCTAAAGAAATTTCAACTCCAATAAATACAATGGAATTTAATAAAACTGCTAATGATTCCCAGCGTTACGATCGAGCAATGGGTCTTGTTAAGAGAGCATCTTTAATTATTGGAGAACACTCACAACCTTCAACCGGTCTTGGAATTGAAATAAAAGCCGCAGAAAATAGTGAGGTTCCTGTTTTAATTGTTGCAAAAGAAGGTTGTAAAGTTTCTGGAATGGCAAAAGGTTGTTCTGTTGTGAGAGAAATAATTTATTATTCTTCAATTGATGATTTAAATAAAAAAATATCTGGTTTTGTAAATAATTTGGCAGAATAATTTAGCTTGATAAGATTTTAATATTTTTTAATGTAAAAACCATTTTTTTGGTTTAAGGAAAGTGTTTTATTATTTAATCTAATTAATTTTATTATGTTTAGGTATATGCTTGCTCCAATAGAGGATTATACAGGGTCTATGTTTCGAAAACTTTGTTTTGATAATGGAGCGGATTTAACATTTACTGAAATGACACGAGTAGAGGGAATTGTTCGAAATAATAAAGCAACCCTTAGTAAAATTGAAATAAAGGATACTACTCCTGTGGAAATACAATTACTTCCAAGTAATGAAGAACAACTTGCAAAGTATATTTTGGGTTTTAAACCATTTGAGGGATTTGTGGGATTCAATTTGAATTTATGCTGTCCAAGCAAAAATATTACTAAATATGGTAGAGGTGGAGCAATGGTTAGACGAGTAGAAAAAATAAACAAATTATTAAAAATTATTCAAAAAGAAAATTATTCTACTTCAATAAAACTATCTCTTGGATTAAATAATTTTGAAAAAGAAAATAAGGTTTATTTACAAAGTATTAGTGAAACTGATGCGAACTATTACGTTGTTCAAGCAAAAACATCTGCTCAAAAATCAAGTGAAGAATATGATTATAGTATTCTTAATGAATGTGTTGATACAAAAAAAGAAATTATTGCAAATGGTAATATTAACACAATAAAAAAAGTTGAGAAAATGAAAAAAATTGGTTGTAATGGAGTTATGGTTGGAAGAAGTGCAGTACTTAATCCGGCAATTTTTAATCAATTAAAAGGAAATATGACAAAACCAATTAAAGAACTTACAAAAGATTATGAAGAGTTGTGTAAGGTGTATAATGAGAGGGAAAAGTATTATTCTAATTTTTTAAAAGTAGTTAAAAGTGGAAAATTTGTTTAGTTAATTAATTTTTCAACTCTTTCGGGGGTAATTTCTTCTTCTGTTTTAATTCCAACAACCCAGCAGGGATATTCTTTTCTTTTTTTTTCTAAATTTTCTTCCTTTTCTGTGTGGAGTATTTCAATTGCTGTGTCTTTATCAAGAACATAAATGTCTGCCCGACTTCCACCATAAAACCTTGCTTCACAAATAAATTCAATATTCATTTTGCTAAGTTCATAACAAACTTTACATTTTTGTAAATAATGCTCAATTGTTTCGGTGTGTGAAAAACGAATTACATTTCTTGTTGGGCGATATGCACGGTCAAGTTTTTGCATACAATTATTTCGAAATTTCATTAATTCTAGCTTGTTCATACTAAAAATTAGTTTTTTTTGTTTATAATAAAAACTTGGGTTGTATGCCGGTCAAGAAATTAACTATTTCCAAAAGAAACAATCTTTTTCGTGCGTCAAGAGGGGCGTTAACCCTCTTGATGTTTCCATTCCTCTCTTAGCATTCGATACTGGTGTGCATCATGCACTTTGTTTGTTGCTCTGCTTCTATTTCCCTGTATCTGTGTTCCCTCAAAAACAAAGCCTAACTTTTTGATTAAGTTATTTGACGCTTCATTCTCAACGAAAGCTTCGATGTTTAACCTTCTTAGACTTAGATCCTCAAAAGCAAAACGAATTACTTCATTTGCAGCTTCAGCCATTATTCCTTGGCGCCAGTAATCTCTACCTAGCCAATAACCAATAGTAGCTGTTCCAATGAAGTGATCCACGTTTTTGAGTGCTACAACACCGATTGCTTCAAGAGGTGCGTTCTATGCAATGCAATCATTTT
>JABHJM010000020.1 GCA_018691995.1 Candidatus Iainarchaeum sp. | reverse complement strand
TTTGCAAACAACATTTATAAACCTTTCATAGTCATTTTACTTTAGTAAAGCCCTAATTTTGGGCCGTTGACCGCTTTGGCGGAAGGTTGATAGAATGAATAAAAAAGATGCATTAGCAGCAATACAAAGGATAAAAGAAAAATCTAAGAAAAGACAATTTCTTCAAAGTGTTGAAATGATGGTTAACTTCACTGGACTTGACATGAAGAAACCACAAAACCAAGTTAATGTAAAAGTAATTCTACCATACAGTACAGGAAAAGGAAGCGGAAAGATTGCAGTGTTTGCAAAAACAGATGCTTTCGCAAACGCACTAAAAGATAAAGTTGACCTTATTATTAATGAAAAAGAAATTGAAGCTCTTGCAAAGAACAAAGCAAAAGTTGCTGAATTAATTACTTATGATTCAATTTTTGCAGAAGGAGCAGCAATGCTTACAGTTGCAAAATTCTTAGGACAACAATTGGCTCCAAAAGGAAAAATGCCAAAACCAATTGTTAATGTTAATGCATTTGATGAAACACTAGCACAAGCAAAAACACAAGTTACAATTAGTAACAAAAAAGGAAAATTTATGCCAGTTGTTCACAGTGTTGTTGGAAAAGAAGATATGAAAGATGATGAAATTGTTGACAACATGTTAGTTGTTTATGAAAGTGTACGAGATGTTTTGCCACAAAAGAAACAAAATATAAAAAATATTTATTTAAAAATGACAATGGGTGCTCCTGTAAAGGTTGGTGAGCTTGAATGACTTCACACAATCGTGCTTGGAAGGAAGCAAAGAAAGATGAACTTACAAAACTTTCAGTTGAATATCCATTTATTGCAGTTGCAACTCTGAACGAATTACCAGCAAGTATTGTTTCGGTTCTTAGAAAACGCCTTGCGGGAGAAGCAGTAATTAAAGTTTCAAAAATAAGAGTTGTAAAAAAAGCATTTGCTGAATCAAGTGTTGACACTTCAAAAATTGATGATCAAATTAACCAAAGTATTGCAGTAATTTTTTCGAAGAAAAATCCATTTGAATTATTTTCATTTATTAAAAAGAACAAAGGAGAAGCTAGTGCAAAAGTTGGAGATATTGCTCCACAAGATATTTTAGTACAAGCTGGAGATACAGGTTTACCTCCAGGACCAGCACTAACTCCACTTAAAGCTGCTGGGTTAAAAGTTGCTGTTCAAGGACCAACCATTAGTATTGTTAAAGATAAAATTGTTACAAAAAAAGGTGAAGAAGTTAGCGACGCAGTTGTTGACGTTCTTGGAAAACTAAATATTAAACCAATGAGAGTTGGAATGAAAGTTATGGGTGTTCTTGACAAAGAAGAGAACGCATTTTATTCTGCAGAAAGCTTAGATGTTGATGAAGAAGAATTATTTGACAATTTTGTTCTAGCATACCAACAAGCATTGAATTTATCAGTTAACGCTGGAATTTACAATGACGCAAGCATGGAAGTACTTGTAATTAAAGCACAAAGAGAAGCAAAAGCTGTTAAGGAAGCACTTGGAGAAGATGCTCCTGAAGAAAAAACAGAAGAAGTTAAAGAAGAAACTTCAGAAGAAGCTAAAGAAGAAGTTGTTGTTGAAGCAGCTCAAGCTCCAGTTGAAGAAGTTAAAGAAGAAGCACCTGTAGAAGAAGCTACAGTTGAAACTCCAGTTGAAGAAGTTAAAGAAGAGCCAAAAAAAGAAACACCTGCAGAAGCTGCAGTTGAAACTCCAGTTGAAGAGCCAAAAACAGAAGAAGTAAAAGAAGATGCTCCTACAGAAGTTGTAGAAGAAGTTAAAAAAGAGGGAGAAAGTAATTAATTTTATTACATTTAAAGAGGTGGAAATATGCAATATGTATACGCAGCAATGTTACTTCACTCAGCAGGAAAAGAAGTCGACGAAGCTGGACTCACAGGAGTTCTAAAAACAGCAGGTGTTGAATTCGATGAAGCTAGAGTAAAAGCATTAGTTGCTTCAATCAAAAATATAAATATTGAAGAAGCAATTGAAAAAGCAGCAGTAGCCGCACCAGCAGCAGCCCCAGCGGGAGCAGCAGCAGGAGCAGAAGCAGCAGACGAAGAACCTGAAGAAGATGCAGGTAAAAAAGAAGAAGAAGCTGCAGCAGGCCTTGGCGCACTGTTTGGATAAATACATTAATTGCATGGGTTCAACGTTCGTTGGCTCATGTAGTTCCTATTTTTTGTCTAAATTTACGACTATTTAATTAGTGGATTAAGACAGTTGTCTACACAAAATTTCTTAGAGTGAAATAATTCTGTGAACCTTTATATATTACTTAGACATCAATATGTTTGGAAGTGTTTTGAGAATTGACAATTCCACATTAGGCGAGAGGATAAGTGCTCACCAACTGGAGAGGTGTTTCACGGAATGTGATTTTTGATTCTTCTCGCCTGATACCCTATTTTTTAGAAAGTAATTAATACTACTTTTAACTCATTATTTGTATGATTTCAAAAGCGCAAAGTACGATTGAATACCTTGTTATTATTGCAATAGTTATTGTTATTGGTTTGTTAGTTGTTGGTTTGTCTTCTACTTTTTTGTCTTCTGCTGGTGGAATTTCTGGTTCTGTTAATAGGTTGGATGTTAGTTCTGGTGTGATTA
>JABHJM010000004.1 GCA_018691995.1 Candidatus Iainarchaeum sp. | reverse complement strand
AATTTCTTTTCTTGTGAAAATCTTTGTTAGAGTTATGTCATTGTTTACATCAAGATCCGCTTCAAGAGCAACACCACAATTTCCTCCAAATACATGAAGGTTAAAGTCTACTACTTGTGTCATGTTTTCTTGATTTGTTAATTGTATTTGTGCTAATGTGTCTCCATTAGTTCCTGCTGGAGGTGAAAAGTATACGTATACCTCTTTTTCTTCTCCTGCTGCTAATGAAATCATATCGCTACTAAATGACACCCATGCAGGCGCTATTTTTGATAGTTCTATATCTTGAGAGAATTCTCCATTGTTTCTTACAATGATTTCAATTATATCTCCATCACAACAATTAACGTCAAGTTGTGAAACTGGTTTTATTACTTCATATGCATAACATGATTCTTTTGAAAGCATGTTAATTGTTAATGTTCTTACAATATTTGCATTGTCTGAAATTGCATTTACAACATATTTTCCTGAGATATCTGCAGGAACATCAAGTTCTATTTGCACTTCTTTTTCTGCACCCGGATTTAGATCAACTGCGCTTTGATTTAATGTAATCCAATTTGCATTTGTGCTTAATTCATATGTTTGTGCTTTTGTTCCATTATTTTTTAGTGTAATGTTTTGTGTTTTTTGACTATTTGCACAAACATTTAATCCTGGAACGCTAAGCTCTGTTCCATAACAATTCTCAAAAGTTAGAGAATAATTTACTGAGTCAGAACTGTGCAATGTACTTGCACTAACAACAACATTTGTTTCTCCATAATTTTGTGGAGAGAAAGTTAATGTTACAACTCCAGAAGTTCCTGGAGCAATTATTGTACTTTCGCTTGTTGAAGCAATTCCGCTTGCTTCAAGTGCTACTGTTGCTGTTTTTGTTCCGTTATTTTTAACAATATAGTATTGTTCTACTTCTCCAAAACAAAATGTGTCTTCAAGAGTGTTTGCGTCAACTTCAACAGTTGAACTATTGTTTAATCCTCTTTGAACTTCTATATTGTAACAATCGTTTACAGCATAGTTTACAACAACGTTATATGTTTTGTTGTATGTTTTAGAAGTTACTTTCAATGTGAACACGTCTGTAATTGGATCTGTGTTTGCAATTAACAATGAAAGTGATTCTGTTTGATTTGGTACTAGGTTTAGAGTTGTTTTGTCAATAGAAATGAATTTTGGCGCAATCAGTTCAAGAGTTAATTCATCATCTTTATCTGAAATGTTTGTGATTGCAAATGAAATATTTTTGTCGTTTTCTTCACAAGTTGAGATTTGTGATGGTAGATTATGACTAAATGGTATGAAATCAATTACTCCATGAGTTAAATTTTCTGTTGCTGATGCATTTGTTTTTGTATTTGCAAGTTCGAGTTCAAATGCATAACTTCCAGAATCTGCTGAACACTCACTGTTTAAATTTAGAGTTTCATTTAATTCTTCTCCTGGAGAAAGAACAAAACTTTCTCTTGGATAAGTTACCCATGAATCCGCTATTCCTTTTTGAAGCAATACAAATTCATCTGAAAATTTACCTGTGTTTTTTATACTAATATTATATGTGTTGTCTTCACAAGGTTTTGAACTAGTTGATACTGGATCAACATCATAATTGAATGTGTGACATTGGTCAACATCAACTGTGACTGTTTTTGTCAAACTCTCTGGTCCGCTAACATTTAGTTCTACTGGAAATGTCCCTGCAGTTGCGTAACACTCTGGAGTAACAAAAACAAATACGTCTTCACATTCTCCTGCATTAATACTAAATGCTTCTGGTGCTACAGAGAACCATCTTGCTCCGTTTCCACTTAAATTTACATTATATGCCCCACTTGTGTTTGCACAAATTTCTAGTGTTGTTCTTGTGGTTTCACATTGGCACATGTCTAGATCTGTATCTCCTGTGATTGTTAATGCGTTAACACTTGCAATCATTAGCAGGATTAACAAAATTATTCCTATTTTTTTCATATTTTTTCAACTCCCAACCATTCTTCTTTTCTATGACTTTTACTTAACGCCGCTAGCGCTAAAATAATTATTAGTAGCAGTAGTATTAAAAATACAGATAGACCGATCACTACTGACATCTCCCCAAGGCTAAATAAGCCAAAAAGGCCTGATAACCCACTAAACCCGGCTAATTCGCTAGATTCTTCACTTTTTTCAATCACTAAAGTGAACTTTTCCTTATTTTTTATGTTTCCACTCGAAATAACAAACACTGGGTAAAAAGTTCCATTTGTATCCCCAGCAATTATTTTTCCTTCCATTGTTACAACTTCTCCACTTGCAAGTTCTGGGATTATTAATTCTCCATAATTTGCATCACTTGGAAGGTTTTCAATATTAACTAAAACATTATCTAGTGTTTTTTCAGTATTATTTCTAATCATTACAGAGTACTTTGCTTCTTCATTTGTTCCAAGAACTAATACTTCTGTTGAACTTAAAAATTCAAGATCTTGAGATTCATATTTTTCTTTTATATTGAAATAAATTTTTGTACTCATTGGAATATTTCCATCTAAATTTACTGTAAAATATTGATTGTCTTTTACTACTGAATCAGGATCTGTTGCTACTGAAACATAAATTATTTTTGAATTATCTTTTAGAACAGTAACAAGGTCTTCTGAAAACATTACTGTTACTCCAACTGGAATATCAGTTGCTGTTAATGAAAATGTTTCATCAAAGTCTCCTGTATTTGTTAATTCTAATTCAAATATTTCTGTATCACACCACTCAATATCTTTTGCTTGTGTTCTTAGTAAGACATTTGAATTACTTTCACCAAGAACATTTAGGCAAATTTCTTCTGGTTCTACAAAACCAATTTCGTTATCAAATGGAGCATCAGCTTGTTCTTCTCCAAGAATTGTAACAAAATGTGTTCCTGCTTTTGCCTCGCTTGGAACATATAAGCTATATTCTACTTTCTTTTCTTCACTACATCTCATTTCTAGTGAATTATATGCTAATTCGTTTGGCATTCCAACAATTGAAAGTAAAATGCTTTTGGTATCCCAACTACATTCACAACAACAATTGTCTTTTAATCTTTCAACATTAAATGATCCTTCAAATGTTTGTCCTCTTTCAACATCATAACAAATTTCAGGAGCATGAAGTATGAAATTTCTTTCTTTTATATTAGAACAGTCCATTACTTCTAAATCTAAATATTTTTCTATATGATAATTTGTTGCATCTCCACCAAGGAAAATACTATAATGTCCAAGTGAAGCATGTTTTGCATTAATTGTAAGATCGACTGTTTTTGTATCTCCACCATCAATTGTTATTTTATCTTTTGAAAAGTATGGAAGAATTTTTGAGTTTTCTGCCATCAGATAAATTGTCTTAGCATCATTTGATGTATTTGTTACATCAACTGAATATGTTCTTTTTTCTCCTTGGCAAATTTTCCCATCGTATTCAATAATTTTAAATCCATCAAAATTATTACATGAACCTATTTCATAATCAAAATACATTGTGAGATCATTATCTTCATCGATTATTTTTACTTCATAATCGTCATCGTCTGCATCACAAGTGTTTGCACTTAAGTAAAGTGTTGTTGTTTCATTATCATTTAAACAAAATGATTCTTTGTTTAGTGAAACGTCAAAATATCCACTGTCTACTTCAAGATCAAAATTAAAACATTTATTTGTTCCCGAATTATTTGTAAGAGAAATTTCTGAAGTATATGAAGTACATTCTTCAAGGCACACTGCTCTTTTATTTGAATTAAAATCAAAATGTCCATTACAATTTGTACTTATAATAACACTTGTTGTTGCTTTTAGTCCTTTTGAATCTTCTGCTGTTAATGTAAGTGTGTTTGAAGCTTTTTGATTACTCACATTATCACATGTTAAGTAGTAATCATCATCAATGTAACAATCAATTGCACTTTTGTTACTTTGTGTTAATGAAAAGTCAAGTGTGTTTTTGTCTTCAATATCATATGCATAATCTCTTAGATCAACAAATTTGTATTCATCTTCTTTGAAACAGTCATCATCTGGAGTAGTAATCCAATATGGTGCTT
>JABHJM010000076.1 GCA_018691995.1 Candidatus Iainarchaeum sp. | reverse complement strand
TGGGAATTATTTAATTCCCATATAATTTTTGTATTCCTGTGATATCTCCTGCTTCAAGAGTTCGTTTGTTAGTTTCTCCATAGCTAGCATATCCATACATTGTTTCCGCTGAACAAGTACTTTCATACAAATCAGTCATTCCCATTGTATGTCCTAGTTCATGGTTTGCAATGTTTTCGAAATCCATTTTTGTAGCTTCTGCAATTCCCCAAGGATAGTCATACTGATCAAATACCATGTCCCATTCGACGAGTTTTCTATTTCTTGGTGGACCTGAAAAGATTCCCCAAACAGAATTCACTGCTATTGCTCCAGAATCAGCAATACTTCCAAAGTAAACTTCATTCAAACCATCTGGCTGAACGGTATCTACAGAAAGTTGTGCTGTTGTAATTGTTTGAGCTCCAACAATATTTGTATTTGCTGCATTTTCCCACTTTGCAATTCCGCTCTCGGTTGTTGATGCAACAAATGCCTCAGTTAAACCGTGATTATTCGCAGTATTGATTATATATGGTTCAACAGTTTTCCATTTTGCTCCTTTTGCTATGAAATCATAACAATCGCTATCAGGAACTGTTCCTCCGCCACAATCAGCAGAGCACTTTTTTGCATTTTCTCCACGTTCACAAACTCCATTTCCACAAGTTGTTTCAGGTTTTGCATTATTTTTTTTGTGTACAAATGCATACCCTTCAACCAATTCCCCATTATGTATTGTTGTCCCTAGATAAAAAACTCCAGGAGTTACTTCAATTGCACGTGAAGGAATTGTAACAGTTGCATGCCCATTTGATGGGACTACGTCAACCGTAACAGGATTTGGTTTTGCTGCGATAACTATGATTGAAAAAAACAAAATAGCTAGAATTAAGATTGCAATTATTTTTTTAGTCACGCCACATACCTCCAATAATTAGCATGTATATTGCACCAATCTTTGTAAAAACATATGTTTTTTTGGCCTTGATTAATTATCTAAGTGTAACAAAAACAAATGTTCCAATTTGGAAAATTGGTTCTTTTTTCTTATTATACACAATTATATCTTGAACTCTTTCTCCAACTGGAGCAATGAGTAATCCATCGTCTTTTAATTGTGTAAAAAGTTTATCTGGTACTTTTATGCAAGCAGCACTTACAAGTATTTTATCAAAAGCATCTTCTTTTGGAAAACCTTTTTTTCCATTTCCAACAACAACTTTTGCTGGAATTTCTAGTTCTTCTAATGTTTTTTTACTACTTTTAACCAACTCTTTGTCAAGTTCAATTCCAAAAACCTCTTTTCCTGTTATTTTGTGAAGTAATGCAAGAACATATCCTGAACCAGAACCAACTTCAAGTACTTTTTCATCAGGAGTAATCTCAAGAAGAGATAACATCATTGCAATTGTTGTTGGTTGAGAAATAGTACTATCTGGCCCAATAGAAAATGCTGTATCAACAAAGGCATAGTCTACGGATTCTTTTGGAAAAAACTTTTCTCTTGGAACACTAAGAAAAGCACCTTCCATTTCAGTACTCTTAATTGTTTTTGACTGTTTTAGTCTTGCTACTAATTCTTCCAACCCGCTTGCCATAAGAGAGTATTATAGGAGCCGAACTCCGTAAAAGTATATGCTTTTTGGGATTAGTTAAAAATTAGTAAGATTTAGCAATATAAATTACTTGGGTTGCCTTTTTTCCACAAACAATGCAATTCCCTTTTGCTTTTTCTTCAGTATCAATTCGAATTCCACGAACTTCTCCGCCTGTTTCTTTCTCTATTTTTTCAGCACATGCTTCTCCTTCCATTTCACACGTACAAAAGTTTGCTCTTGCAATTCCTTTTCCAACAACTTTTTTTACTTCAGCAATGCTTTTACAATCCTTTATTATTCCCTTAAAATTATCATTAGCTTCTTTTTTCAAATTTTTACTTAACTCTTCACCATTTTTTTGTACTTCTTTTATAATATCTTTAATTGCAATTTCTTTTTTCTTTTCAGTATCTCGTCTGTAAAGTAATACTTTTTTCTTTGCAAGATCGCGTGGTCCAAGTTCAACTCTTATAGGAACTCCTTTCATTTCCCAATAATAAAATTTTTCTCCAGGTCGCTTGTCACTATCATCAATTTCAACACTAAAGCCTTCTTCTTCTAATTTTTCTTTTAACTTTTCTGCTTCAACAAGAACTTTTGGTTCCTTATCAGCCAAGATTGGAACAATTACAATTTGAAGAGGAGCAATTTCAAAAGGGAACCTTAGCCCCTTATCATCTCCGTGTGTTAATACAACAGAAGCAAAAATTCTTGATACACATGGGCCATAACAAGTAAGGTATGCGTGTTGTTCTTTTTCATTTTCATCAGTAAAAGTTACATTAAAAGGTTTTGAAAAATTTTGTCCAAGCATATGAGTGCTTGGTTGTTGTATTACTTTTCCGCTAGGAGTAATTGCATCTGCTCCATAAGTATTATCTGCTCCTGGAAATTTATCCCATTGAGGTCTTTGAAACACAAGTGTTGGAACGCCGTATACTTCAAAAACAACATCTTTTGTTGAACGCATATCATCTAAAACATTTTCATAAGCCGCCTTTTTGGTTGCAAAAGCACAGTGTGTTTCAATCCAATGAAATTCTCTGCTTCTAAGAAATGGACGAGTCATTTTTGTATCATAACGAAATACATTAGCTCGTTGGTATGTTCTAAATGGAAGGTCTTTGTATGAACGAATCCATGTTGAAAACATTGAATAAAATGCTGTTTCACTTGTAGGTCTTAATGCAAGTCTTTCTTCAAGTTTTTCATTTCCTGCACTTTCAACCCAAAATACTTCTGGGGTAAAACCTTCAACGTGTTTTCCTTCTAATTTAAAGTTTTTTTCAGGGATAAGGGTAGGGAACCAATACTTTTTGTGTCCTCTTTTTTTCAAATTCTTTTCTAAATGATAATACATTTTTTCCATTGATTCTACGCTCCATGGTTGAAATACAAGGAATCCTTTAACACCATAGCGCATGTCGGCAAGTTCTGCTGTTTTTATGATTTCTGTGAACCATTCACTTGGATTCTTATCCTTTTTAACGTTAAAAATTTCTTCTGCCATAAAAAATCATGCTTCCCTTAGTCTTTTAACACTATTTTTTCCTTTGCTTCTTCCCTTTCTTTGATTTTGATAAGTCTGCAATATCAATAGCCATTCCTTCTGTTGCAAGTTTATTTTTCATTTTTGTCATTGCTGTTTCGGACATAAAAACACCAATTGTTGTTGAAATATTTGATAACAATATTACGAGGAATGCAATTGCAGTAATTGTTCCAATTAATTCAGGAGTGAATAAAGTATTTGGTAATTTATCAAGCCCCATACTAACTGGTAATGATACAAGTACAGCTGCAGCTAATCCTCTTGCACTCATCATTGAAATTAATTTGCTATCTGAACGAAATATTGGTTTTAGTTTTCCAAGGGCATTTGCAATAATAAATCTTGAAGCCCAAATTAGAATTACAAGAACTATTGAAATTAATATAATTGGGGGTGTTGCAAATTCTAAACGAAATAATATTCCAAGGTATACAAAGAAGAATGTTTTTACAAGGAATGAAAGTTCGGAGTGAAATGTTTTGATACTAACGTCAATTGTTCTTTCTTCAAGTTGTAACATTTTTGTAATATCAATACTGTTTCCAAGAACTATTCCAAATACAAGTATTGCAATTGCTCCATTTCCTCCAACTATTTGCACAAGTGAATAAACAAGAAGTAATGCTGCGAGTGTCATTAGGTATGAGTATGCTTTTCCATCAAAGTAAGAAAGTGCTTTAAGCCAAACTAGTCCTGCTACAAATCCAATTACTGCTGCAATTGTAAAGTTTGCAATAATTCCTGAAGCAACTGTTGGTATGTTTGCAGAACCAAATGCAAAAATGTGTCCAATGGCAACAGCAACTACAATACAAAGTGCATCTGTTAAAGCTGATTCAAGAGAAAGTAGTGTTTTTGTTTCTTCTCTTGCTGAAGTGCTGTGGACAATTGGAATTATTACTGCTGAACTTGTTCCTCCAATTATTGCTCCAATAAATAAACTTAATAAAAGGTCAAAAACAATTAATCCGCTTAAACTCAAAAACCATATTGCTCCAACTGTGAAAAGCATTCCAAGTACAAAAACCCCAACAGTAAAACCAAGTGCATTTGTTAATGCTTTTAGAGCTTTGAAAAAATTAAGTTGCATTCCACCTTCAAATAAAATCATAATAAGTGCAAATGCTGCAAAGAAAGGTAAGAATGAATTAAATATTGAGAGTTCATTTGGTCCGATTATTCCAATGCCAAGAGCGCTTGAAATTGGCCCTATAATTAGTCCAATAATCATTAGGATGATTAGTTCGGATATTTTTGTTTTTTTGAAAAAAAGCATTCCAAAATATCCAACAATTATGATAAGTGCTACTGTCAAAAATGCTACTGCTACGTCAACCATATTGTTCCCCAGAGAATAAAGTTCTTATAGAATAAAAAGCTTTCTTTTGTTTAATTGATTGGTTTAACTTGTTTGTGTGTAGTTGATGTTTAGGTCGTAGAGTATGGGTGTGCTTGTTGTGCTTTCGAGTATTGTTCGTAGTAAAATGTTTGTGTCGAATGGGATGTTTGTGTCTGGGTTTGTGAACCATTGTCCGTTTCCGTCAAACATTATGTTGTGGTCGATTGTTCCTCCTGTCAAAGAGTTGGTGTCTGTGATGTTTGTGAAGATTGAGTTTGTTGTAACTGTGAAGTTCATATCTGTGTAGCCAGTGCTTGAGTAAGTTGATCCTGCAGCTTCTACATTTACATCAGCAATAAAGCTTCCGACGTGGAAGAATCCTGCATTATAATCTCCAAAGTCAGTTTCATTTGTTTTAAAGTAAGCATCATATCCTAGATAGCGTGAAGAAAGTCCTGAAATAAGCATCCATGTGTTTGAGTTTGCATCTGTAATATAATTATTATCGCCTTTTGTTGTACAAGTTGCGTCAGTGCATTCGTACACGTTTAAGTCAAGGCGAGAAATACCTTTTCTGTAAAGATCTTGAATTTCTGTTTGAGTTAGGGATTTGTTCCAAATAGCTAATTCTTCGAAAGTTCCATCAATTTCTCTAGCCCCAATTATATTGGCTCCAATAGTTGCATTATTGGTGCAAGAAACAGGGGTTGTTAGTGATTGGTTTATTGAATAAGTTAATTCATTTCCATTTAAATAAATGTGTCCAGAACTTCCGTCTTTTTGAAAGGTGTACATTTGCCAAACTCCAGTTGATGCTGTTTCATTTGTTTGTAAATAATTTCCGCTACCAGCAGTACTTATATAAAATTGTAAATTTCCTGAGGTGTTTGCTGCTCGGATATAATACCCATTAACATGCCACTCTCCTGTGTAAAAGAATATTGGGTTATCGTTGAATGTTTCAAAATTTCCCCAAAAATTAATTGTGAAATTTTCTCCTCCATCAAAACAATAATCTGTGGTTCCAGTATTAATGTAACTTAATTCATTAAAATATCCTGCGTTTGTTCCCCATAATCCGTTAGAGGAATCTTGAGTTCCAACCCAGGTTCCATCATTTCCCTGTCCACTTGAGTCAATTGCATCTCCGCTTGTTTCGTTTAAATGCCAAAGACCTACTAAATTATCGTTCCATTTATCTGGTTCGCAGCCAGTATCGGTTACTCCACATATTTCTTTGTTAAATGAGTAATTTAAATCAGAATTAATTTTGATTGTGTTCCAATCACTTGAAGTAGTTGCATCAGTAATTGTAGAATTAACAAATTTAGCTTCTAAAAATGCATTATAATCTGCTAAAAGTTCAGCATCACTTAATCGTCTATTATAAATTTTTACTTCATCTATTAATCCACTCCAATAATTATCACTTCCTCCTGTAAAATGTGCATATCCTACTCGCGGACCATATGTTGTTGGAGTTGTAATAGTTCCTGTTGAAGGATCCGAATCATCAAGTTCACCATTTACATAAATAAATAATTCAGACCCATCATATCCTGCAACAATATGATACCAAGTATTTAATTCTAAACTAAATGTTCCAAATACACTATTGTCAGTTAAACCCATTCCCATAAATCGTAGCATGCTTGGGTATGTTCCATGATCACTTTCAATAACTTCTAGTGCATATCCATTGCTTCCGCTTCCATATGAAAATATCCCATGTCCATTTTGACTCATATTAAAAGTATTTGAATTTACCCATGCTGAGATTGTTAAGTTATTATCAAATTTTAAATCATCATTTTCAGCAATAGAAACATAATCTCCTGTTCCATCAAGGTCTAATGCATTTGAATCCCATAATCCTTGTGCAGTTGTGTTTGCATTTCCTTCGAGTGTTCCATTGTGTCCTCTTGCAGAATCATTTGCATTGCCATTGAATTTGTAATAAGCTACAAGGTTTGTATCAAGCCATTGTCCCTTTTGAGCCTCATACAATTCTTTAACTTCTTGTTCAGTTAAAGCAGTATTCCAAATACCAACCTCTTCAATATTTCCCGTAACATTTCCAACCCCTGCATTCGCAGCACCAATAAAAGAATTAGTGTTCTCAATAGCTCTTGTAATAGTTCCAGAATTTTCAAGATTTCCATTCACATAAATTGAAAACGTACTTCCATTTCTTGTTAAAGTAGTATTATACCATTTTCCAATTTCAATAACACTTGTTGCATTTATTGTTCCTCCTCCCGTACCCCCAACAAAAACTCTTGGAATGTCAAGAGCATTATGGACTTCAAAATTAAATCGCCCATCCCCACCATTATATTGACTAAACATAGTGTGCGTATCTGCGTGGTTTTCAATTTTAACCCAGTTATTAATTGTAAAATCTCCTGTTAATGGAACTAATGCTGAACCTAAATTAACATAACTTGAACCATCCAAATCCCCTGCATTAGTACCCCATAATCCATTAGTATATCCTTCTGTCCCACCCCAAACACCATCATTAGAATTTCCACTTGAATCAAGAGCGTCATTATTCAAATGCCACACTCCTTGAAGATTTCCTACTTGAACATTATAATCGTTTATGAGTTCTCCCCAACCACCACTTGTTGTTGTGTTTACAGCTTCGTTGTTCCAATCAAGTTCTCCTGTTGCTTGATACCCATTTAAAGAAAGGTTTGCATAACTTGAGTTATTATAATTAGCATTCAGATCAGCGTTTGTTGTGCTTTTTCCAAAATATGCTGAAGATGTTGTTGATGAGAGTAATAGTGTTCCTCCGTTTAGGGTTGTGTTTGAGAAAATATAGTTTGTGTCTTCGTCGTTAAATAACCAACTTGCAACATATTCTGTTGTGGTTTCGCTTGGTGTATCCCCAGTAGTTGTGTCGTCTACTGTTGTTGCGCTAACATTATTGCAGGTAAATAAAACATTTTCAACAAATTGTTTTTTTAAAATTCCATGTGAAGTGGTGTAGTAAATTGTTACTGTTTTTGAAACTGTTGTTCCTATTGTACAAGCGTCACTTGTTACAACTTTAAAGTTTGCCTTGTTTCCTCCAACCAAAGAATAGTCATATGATTTGTTGGTGTCGTTTACATAAATGTTGGTTATGGTTATTGGATTAGTGTCGTTGTATTGTATTGTTGTAATATAATTTCCATCAGGAGTAACTGCTAAATCTAACAAACTAAATTGTCCTGTAATTTTTGCTTTCACGTTACTAATACTCTGACTAGTCCCACTACTAGACATCATTCCCGTCAACAAACTAACAAGAACAAGAGCAATAACTATCACAACAGCAGTAATTAACAAATACTCAATCGTACCCTGACCACGCATAAAAAACACTATATTATATTGCTTTTAATATAATAAAAAGCTTTTCTTTATGCATCAGTTTGAATAATTCCTTTTCTATGTAATAAGTGGATTACTTGTGGAATGACTATTGCAGGAAGTGCTAAAATAATTAAAATGAACCAGTGGTCTAGTCCGAGAGGGATTGTTTTGAAAAATGTTTGTGCAAATGGAGAATAGATAATAAATAATTGTAATAAAAATGAAATTAACACTGCTACAATTAGTTTTTTATTCTCAAATAATCCTCCACGAAGTAAACTCTTTTTTATTCCACGACAATTAAACACTAAGAGTAATTCAAAAATTACTATTTCTGTAAAAAATAGGGTTCTTGCAAAACTAGGGATTGCAAGGTCAAGTGTATTAATCCCATTAATTGCATCTAAATGGAATCCATAAATAAGTACTACTCCATTTGCAATAACTTGTGTAATAACAGCTAGGGAAAGGAATGGAATAAATTTTTTGATAATACTCTCACCTTTTTTATGGGGTTTTTTCTTCATTATTCCTTTTTCTGCAGTCTCTGTCCCAAGTGCCAGGGCGGGTAAGGAATCAGTTGCAATATTTATCCAAAGTACTTGTAATGGTAAAATTGGCAGGGGTAGGCCAACAAGGGTTGCAAGAGCAACAACAGTAATTGTGTCAAAGTTTGCTGAAAGCATAAATTTTACAAAGGATAAAATGTTAGAATAAACTCTTCTCCCTTCTTCAATAATATTTATTATTGTTGCAAAATTATCATCTTCAAGTACAATATCACTTGCTTCTTTACTCACTTGGGTTCCCTTTATTCCCATTGCAATTCCAACATCGGCCTTTTTTAGTGCGGGAGCATCATTTACTCCATCTCCAGTAACAGCTACTACTTCACCCATTTCTTCAAGGAGTGAAACAATTCTATATTTATGTTTTGGATTTGTTCTTGCAAATAAATTTGTTCCCGGGAGTATTTCTTTTAATTTTTTATCACTCATTTTTTCAAGTTCATACCCTTCAACAACACCAGTGACAGTAAGCCCAATGCTTTCTGCAATTGCTTTTGCAGTTAAAGCATTATCTCCAGTAATTATTTTTACTTCAATTCCAGCATCTTGTGCTTTTTTAAGTGCAAGTTTAACTTCTTGACGAGGTGGATCAATCATTCCAGCTAAGCCAACAAAAATTAGATCCTTTTCATTTCCCTTTTTGTCTTTTACCTCCTTGTAAGCAAATGCTAAAACACGAAGGGCTTCTTTTCCCCATTTATTGTTAAGTGCGAGTAATTCTTTTTTCTTTTGGTCAGTAAGTTTTACAATTCGCCCATCTTTAATTATTCTACTGCACTTTGGAATTAAAACTTCAGGTGCACCTTTTGCAAATAACTCATTTTTTCCATTTATTTTGTGAACTGTTGACATCATTTTTCTATCTGAAGTGAAAGGGAGTTCATTTAGTTTTTTGTATTCTTTAAAATGTGATGCTTTTTCTCCTAAAACTTTTAATGCAAGTTCTGTTGGGTCACCAACAATTTTTGTATGGATCCCCTTTTTGTCAAATTCAACAAAGGAATTGTTGCAATTGTTTCCAATATCAAGAAGTTTAAAAAAACTTTTTGGAGCTTTAAAATGTTCTTTTGCATCAAAACCTTCTCCTGGAATATTAATTTCTTTTTCACAATACACATTTTTTACTGTCATTTCATTTACGGTTAGGGTTCCTGTTTTATCACTACAAATTACTGTGGCTGCTCCAAGTGATTCAATTACACTCATTTTCCTTACAAGGGCTTTTTTTCTTGAAATTGCTAAAATACCCATTGCAAGAGTTAGAGTAATTACAATTGGTAGGCCTTCTGGGATTGCACTTACTCCGAGTGAAACAGAAATCATAAACATTTCAACAAGATCGATTCCTCTAAAAAATCCTAAAATAAAAAGTAAAATAATTATTATTAAAATTATTTTTCCAAGTTTTTTTGCTAAAAGATTCATTTGGTGGTCAAGTTGTGTTTCTTCGTTCTCTTCTTCGTTTACAAGATCAGCAATTTTTCCAAATTCAGTATCCATTGCAGTGGAATATACAACTCCTGTTGCAGAACCTGAAACAATTAGGGTTCCTGAAAAAAGCGAACCTTCTTTGTAATTTTTTTGATCAACCTTGTTAAGGACTTTTTTTGTAACAGAAAGACTTTCTCCAGTAAGCATTGATTCATCAACTTTTAGTGAATAATTTTCAATTATTCGAATATCGGCTGGAACCTTACTTCCTTCATCAAGAAATACAATATCTCCTGGGACAAGATATTTGCTTTCAATTAATTCTTTTTTTCCATTTCGAATAACAACTGTTTTTTCACTCACCATTTTTTTGAGTGCTTCCATTGTATTTTCTGCTTTGTATTCTTGGAAAAAACCAATCACTCCATTTAATACTACAATAAAAAATATTCCAATTGCATCTAAGTATTCGCCTAGTAAAAATGAAATAATTCCAGCAACTATTAAGATTATTACAAGGTATGAAGTAAATTGAGAAATTAATATTTTTATTGCTGAGAAATTCTTTTTTTGTTCCAGTTCGTTATAACCATGTTTTTCAATTCTCTTTGTTGATTCTTCAGCACTTATTCCCTCTGGAGTGCTTTTTAGTAGATCAAATAATTTATTATTTGAAATTAGAAAATCTTTATTGATCATTTTTTCCACCTAAAAGTTTTTCCCAATCAAACACAAAGAAAATAATTATTGCAACTATTCCAATCACTCCAATCATTATTGTCCATAGTGTTCCAGAACCTTGCACTGTTGCTCCAAGGGAAGAAAATATTTTTTCTGTTGTAAATACTAAAAACAAATAACTTATTGTTCTTCCAACAAAAAAACCAGCAACAACTAATTTTAGTTTTGTTTTTGTTGCGCCTACAGCAATGAATAGCGCATTTGATGGGAGTGGACTTAGTGAGAAGAGTAATGTAAAAATAAAAACATGTAAGGGTTTTCCATGTAATCTTTTTTGTAGTGATTTCATTTGTTTCTTTTTCTTTTTTGTCCCAAATCTTTGGAAGAATTTTCCAGCTCCTTTTGCAAGACAATATCTTCCAGCAGTCGAAGCTGTTACTCCAATAAATACAAGTAGGAAAATATTCTGAGGATTTGTTATGTAGAAGAATGAGAGTGTCATCCAAGTTGGAGGCATAAAAGCAGGGATTAAATTAATCAAAAAGACAACAATCCATTCAAAGAATAATACTTCAATTCCAACCATATAATACTAACAAAAAGCACATATAAAACACTTTTTATTGAAGAATTAAATATGAAAAAATT
>JABHJM010000037.1 GCA_018691995.1 Candidatus Iainarchaeum sp. | reverse complement strand
GAAATAAAAAATGAATTAAAAGAAATAAAAAAATTACTACAGAATAAAAAATAAAAGAAGCCTATTTATACCAGTTTGGCCACTATAACAATAGTGGACTCGAACTGATTGAACTTATACCCCAGCCGGGATTCGAACCCGAGTCACCGGCTTGAAAGGCCAGTATGCTTGACCACTGCACCACCGGGGCAACGAACAGATTCGTTGACCATCTGGGCACCTTTGGTAGCCCATTTTTGTTGAACCTTGTTCCTAGTCCAACAGTCATTTAGAAAACTAACTATGTTAGCTCACCAATAAAGAAAAAGTCCAAGAAATGCTTTATAAATGTTACTTCTCAAATTTATTATATTGGTGAGATGTAATGGCTGAAGATCACGCAACAACAAGAAACTTTACTGACGTTTACGTTTGTCAAAAATGTAACGCAACAAACAGAAGTGCTTCTGGAATGCCTGCAAAATGTAGAAAATGCCAAAGCAAAAGATTTAGACTAAAAAAGAAGAAAAAGAAAACTGCTGCTTAAACTCAGCTAAACACAACAGTTAAATATCTCTTCAGTTCAATTTTTTTTATGAAACCTTACTTAGAACTAATGCGAGTAAACAACTGTGCAATGGCAGCAATAGCTGTGCTTATAGGTTACACTATAGTAACATTTGATTTTAGTATTGGCGTAGCACTTGCAATGGTTTCTGCATTTTTAATATGTGGAGCTGGACAAGCAATAAATGATATATTTGATTATAAAATTGATAAAAAAATCAATAAGAAAAAACCTATTCCTTCAGGAAAAGTAAGTCGAAGCAACGCAACTATCTTTTCAGCAATATTATTTTTAGTTGGAATAATCCTAGCATTTTTCATTAATCCGTTAGCATTTACAATTGCAGTAATATTCTCAATTTTACTAATACTTTATGCAAGCGTTTTGTACAAAGTAAAATATCTTGGAAACATTGTAGTTGCCCTAGGAACAGCATTTACTTTTATCTTTGGAGCAAGTGTGACAGAAACTATCCCACTTTTAATAATTATATTTGCAATGAGTGCATTCTTTGCAAACATGAGCAGAGAAATTACAAAAGATTTTGAAGATCTTAAAAAAGATAAAGGATTCAAAAAAACTTTGCCAATGATTTCAAAAAAATTAGCAAAAAGTTTTGCAGTGAGTTATCATTTACTCGCAATTTTATTTGCTATGCTTGCATTTGCTTTTTTCTTATCAAATAATATTGCATACTTCATAATGGTATTACTTGCAACATTAACTTTTGGAAGAAGTATCAAACTATTATTAAAAAATGATTACAAAAGAAGCCAAAAGAATTGTAAAAAAGGAATGTTGTTTAGTTTACTAGCTTATGTAACAGCAATTATAAGGTGAATAAAATGATTAAAGCTATTTTGATGGATTATTCAGGTGTTGTGTCACAACATGGTTCTTTATTTGAACCAATGATGGATTTTTGTCCAAATTTGACAACAGAAAAATCTAAAGACCTTTTTAATACTGCAAAAGTTGGTGGAATGACTAACGAAGAATATATGAGTAATTATCCAAAAGAAGGTTGGGAATGGTATTTTAGTGAAGCCACAGTGCACGAAGGACTAATGTCATTTTTAGAAGAAAATAAATTGCCATTATACATTGCTTCAAACCATGTTTCAAGTTTGGTTCAAAAAGAAATTGATATCCTTGGAGTAAGAGACTATTTTAAAGAAATTTTTATAAGTGATAAATTAAAACTAGCAAAACCAAACAAAGAATTTTTTCTTGAAATATTAAATCGAGTTGAACTAACTGCACAAGAAGTTATTTTTATTGATGACCAAAAAAGAAATCTTGCAACTGCAAAAGAAATGGGAATGAAAACAATTTGGGTAAATAATACCAAAGTAGATCCATTTGGAGATAATGGAGACATTATTCCTGATGCAGAAGTTTATAATTTAAGCAAATTAAATGAATTGATAAAAGAGTTGAGTGAATGAATAAACTAGAACTATTAATGCCTGCAGGTAATCTTGAAAAATTAAAAATTGCTGTTAAAAATGGAGCAAACGCTGTTTACTTTGGAGCACAACAATTCAACATGAGACAAACTGCTAATAATTTTTCAATGGAAGATATAAAAGAAGGAATTGACTTTTGTCATTGTCAAGGAGCAAGAGCTTATCTTACAATTAATATTGCCCTAAAAGATTCTGAAGTAGAAGGAGCACTTGATCTTGCAAAAGAAGTTTATGAACTTGGAATTGATGCAGTTATTGTACAAGACCTTGGACTTGTTACTTTACTAAAAGAAGCATTACCATCACTTGAATTACACGCTTCAACCCAACTCACTTGTAATAATGTAACAGGGGCAGAATTCTTAGTAGAACTTGGATTTAAAAAAATTGTTCTAGCAAGAGAAATGGATCTTGTACAAATAAAAGAAGTTTCTCTCTACTTACACAAAAAAAATGTTGAAGTAGAAGTGTTTGCACACGGTGCTGAATGCTTTTCATACTCAGGACAATGCTTGTTTTCTTCATTTGCATTTAACAAAAGTGGAAATCGAGGAAGATGTT
>JABHJM010000005.1 GCA_018691995.1 Candidatus Iainarchaeum sp. | reverse complement strand
TTCAATTAATACTGAATTTAAATATGCGCAGGAAAGTTCTGTTGGAACACATGCGTGTGAACTAACATCGTTGCTAGAATAATTTACTAATGGTTTTAATTCTGCAAAGGCAAAACTACAAATAAGAATTATTATAAGTAATAAAACGATTTTTTTCATGCTAATAGTTAGCACAAACTAGAATATAAATTTACTTTTCCCTAAAAAGCTTCGCGAGATATGGTTCAATTAAAAGTTCTTTGAGTTCATCTTTTGTTGCCCATTTGTATTCACTGTGTTCATTGCTTAATTTTAATTCTCCACTTAGAAATTCACATTCATAAACAACAACATATGCAAATACTCCATGTGTTTCAAGGTATGAAAAAATAGGTGAGTTAATTTTCACATCAAGAGTCGTCTCTTCTTTCACTTCTCTAACCAGCCCTTCTTCTGGACTTTCCCCATGTTCCAGTTTTCCACCTGGAAGATCCCAATGCATTGGATAGTTTTTTGCAGTACTGCTTCTTTTTATTATAAGAAATTTTCCATTCTGTTCTATCAAAGCTTTTTGTGGAACTTTGAAAAGAAATTTTTCATTAACATCCATAAAAACCATCTAAAGCCACTAAGCACTATTTCAAAAATAGTGCATGAGTCACTCGGCGCGGCCTGACGAAACGGGCCTACATGTTGAATTTTCTTTCAATTTCCATATTAAGAATTTCAACTGAAGTTTTTATTGATTCCATTTGTTGAATTATTCTTTCTTTTTCAAGTTCAATTTCTCCAATTGCTTCATATGGTTCTATTGCATCTTTGAACATACTTCGATCAATGTATGGGTATGGGTATGAATCCATTTTTTGTGAAACTCTTGCTACAACGCGTCCTAACCAAACATTAAGTCCTCTTTTTACTGGGCCCTTAATTGTTTTTCCTTCATCAAGGCTAGAACGTAATTTGTTTGTGATTGTTGCTTTTGGAAATGGTAATTTATCTTCTTCAAGTTTCATTGTTGTTGCTTTTGCTTTTGTTTCAGTATCAATGTAATTAATTATTGAATCACATTCTTTTGTAATTATACTAATTTTCTTTTTTAATTCATCTTTTTGTTTTTCAATATCTGCAATTTCTTCATAAGGAGCAATTGCTTCTTTTAACATATCATAATTTACAAATGTGTATGGTTGAGAATTCATTTTTCCTGCAATCCCTTCAATCATTTTTGAAACCCATAAATTCATTTCATCTTTTACAGTCCCCTTAATTTGTTTTCCTTTAGAAACGTGTTTTCTTACAAGATTAGTGATTGTTGCTCTTGGAAAAGGTAGTTTTCCTTCATCAAGAACGTCTTCTCTCATTTCAACGTTTTTTGTTTCTTCAACTTTTTCCTCTTCAACTTCCACTTTTTCTTCAACATTAGTGTCTTTTTTCTCATTCTCGCTCATAAATCTCACCTTTTTGATATGCTTTCTATATGAATTCTGCAACATCGGGAATATAAAGGCGTTGGTTAAACCAAATAAAATGCACATAAACCAAGTTAAATTAAAGAATTAGTCTAACTTATGACTGACGCAAACATTAGAGTTATGCTTGCAAGAACCATTATTCCAATCATTAAAATTTGTGTGTTATCAAGATCCATAAATTTCCAGATAAACATTATTATTGAAGTTGCAAGTAACACTACTCCAATACCAAGCATTGTGTATGAAAATACCATTGATTTTTTTCGAAATTTGTGTACTTTTAATTGTTCAGTGTCAAGTTCAATTTGTGCAATTCGTTCGTTTATAGAATCAAGAGCAATTTTAACCATTGAAACAGTTTTTTGAGAAGTATTAATTGTTTTATTTACTCTTTCTTCAAATGCTTTTGCTTCATTAATAACATCCTGGCGTACATCCCCAAGTTGTGCAACTGCTAATTCACGAACCTTTCCTTTTTCTTCTTCTTCAACTTTTGCAAGATCAGCATGAATAATATCTTCAAATTGTGATTTTTGCCCAATAAATTCTTCTTTTACCATTGAATTAATTTCTTTTCGAAGAAGAGTAAAGGTGTCAGCTTCTGCAATTAATAAAAGTTTTTTTGCCTGTTCTTCTTCAACACCAAGATCACGAAGAGTTTGAATAATCCTCTCTCTTGGTTGTCCTTCTTGGACCATTTTTTGAATAACATTTATTATTGATTCATCTTGCATTTTATCACTCTGGTAATATTATAATTTCATGTTCAAAATCATTTTCAATATTTCCTATTTTAACTGTAAAAGTTAAATTTACTACTCCTGGACTTATTGGAGTCAAAGTAGAATATAAAGTTTTTGACTCCCCTGATTTTAAAGAAACAGTTCTTGGAAAAAATGATTCCTCAAAAAAAGTACCTTCTGATGTTGTAATCCAAATAACATCCGAGATATCGCTTTTTGAAACATTTTGTAAAGTAACAAGAACATTATACTCTTCCCCCACTCTCATCTCACTATTCAAATTAACTTTTGCTAAAACTGGACGAACTGTTGTTTCATCAAGTTCTAGTGGAAAATGTTTCGTTATGTTATATGGGGCTTTTACATAAACATCATATTTTAGTCCTTCTGTAATTTCAAATTCTTCTTCAAATTTATATCCTTCTCTAGGACCCAATTCTTCAATAATGTAGCTACTTTCTTCCTGTCCCATTACAACAATAACTTCAATGTCTCGAAGATAATGGTTTGAAGTATTATTAATATCCATTTTAAGAACAATTTTGTCCCCACTAAAATCAAACTCGGCATTTGAAATGCTCAAATCTTGTGAAAATGAAACAAAATAAATTAACATAAAAAACGCAATTGCAAATATCAATACAAATATTGGATAAACTATTTTTCTTGAAATGTAAACCATGCAAATAGTAACAAAAAATAGTATTTAATTGTTGCTTTATTCAATTTTTTTGATTTCGGCAAAATTATCAAAAAATTGACTTAATTTTGGAGCAAGAGAGGGCTTTGTAATTGAATAATAACCCCCTAGTTTGTATTTTTTTAATAGTTTTGAAACAGAATAAGTAAATTTTAATAAAATTGGTCTGGAATGATATAATTCAAGTACATTAAGAGCATCAAAAACAAAAGCAACATTCTTTTTAGTTTTAATTAATTTAACTATTTTTATTTGTAATTGGGTTAAATTTCTTAAAGAATCAACAAACCAAATATTTTCCATATCTTTTACAAATGAAATATTTTTTGAAACAGTGTCAATCAAAAAAACTTTATCTTCAAGTCCTACTTTTTGTAATGCTTTTCTAGCTGATTTATAATTCATTGTTGTTAGAATAATAATTGGTAAAACCCCTTGTGCACTTATTCGTCTTGCAAGAGCAACAACTACATCACTTGCATTAAGTGGATCACATAAAAAAATACTTTGAGTTAAATCTTTTCCAGAAATATTTTTTGAAACTTCTAAATAAACTCTTTCTTCTTTTAGAAGCATTTTTTGTAAATCATCAAATTTATTTGTTTCACTTTTAATATGTTTAGATACCCCATCCTTTTTTTGTAAAAAGTTTTCAACATCCCCTATATTTTCCATGCATTATTAATGAATTAAGTTATTATTAAATCTAACACAAAAAGTACAAGGTTACATTATTAAATAAGAAAGCGTTTAATATAACAGCTGAAAAAGGGATAAACATGGGCATTTTCTCCAAAAAGGATAAATCTACGGATAAAAAGAAGAAATCTGAACAAATTCATAACGAAGATACTAAAAAACAGAAGACCCCCATAGAGATTCAACTAAAAGAAAAATCAAAAATAAATAAAACTAAAGAAACTGTTGATGAAGTTTACCCTTGGTTAGATCAAAAGAAGATTGAAGAACCAACAGCAAACGACTTTCCAAATAACAAATATGTAGACGAACCAAAATGGAAACACCCCACAGAAAAAACCATGAAACCTAATGAAAAAAGTAAAGCTATTTCAAAAGAAACTGCACATGGATTAACTGTAAAAGAAAGTCCAAAATCAGTTGAAACTAATAGCGATATTTTTAATAAAATAAAAAATGAAAACCCTTCTGAAAAAATAGAACCTAAGAAAAAAGATAATTTTGAACAACAAAAAGAAACTTTACAAAAATTAATTGAAAAAAATAAAAAAACAGAAAAAGTTTCTCCACCAAAAACAGAAACTGATTCATTTGCAAAATTAAAAGAATTAGCATCAAAAAAAGAAGTAATTCCCACTCCTGAAAAAAACAGTGGGCAAAAACTTGAAGAAATGTTAAAAAAAGAACTTAGCACACCCCCAACAAAACCTTCAACACAAAGTGAAAGCAAAACAAAAATTGAAAACACAAAATTTGATTGGCTAAAAGAAGAAGTTATTGAAAAACCAAAAGCAAACGATTTTCTTACAGAAGAAATTATTCCTGCTCCAAAATGGAAACACCTTTCAACAAAAGCAAATAAGTCCAGTGAAATTAAAACAGATGTTATCAAGTCAACTAGTGAGTATAGTTGGATGGAAAATAAAAAAATTGAAGAACCAACAGCAAACGATTTTGCAAGTCAAACAAAAGAAATTGTTGCTACTCCAAAATGGAAACATGAAATCCCAAAAGCAATATCAAAAAGTTCAATTGTTGGACAGAGAAAAACAAATCACCCTAAATGGATTCACGACAAGGTAAGTCCTACAACAACAGAAAAAACAACTCCAAAAATAATTAGCACAGTTAGTGAACCAAAATGGAAAAAGGATGTTGTTCCGATTAAGAAAAAAAGATCTTCTTTGAAAACACCAATTGATGAAATTTTTGAATTACTTGAATCATACAAACAAGCTGACACTGGAGAATTAGCAGAATATACAAAAATAGACATTTATATTATTGAAAAAATAATGAGAATGTTTGAAGATTATGGAATTGTTGAAGTTAGATATCCAACAACTCTTGGAAAAAAACCAATTGTGAAATTAAAAAAAGAAGTTGAATCAAAAACAGTAAAAACTCCAGAAGGAAAAGTTTTAGAAACTTATGAAATGACAATTGACTATATTCCAGCAAAAGTTTCAATAATTCTTGTTCCTGATGAAGCTAGGCCAATATACAATATTGAAATGCCAACTATTGGAAAATACACTCGAAGTTTTTTAAATTATATTAAAAATGAAATTGCTGAAGCGCTTCCAATGGAACTTGATGAAATTCTTGATCCAAAAAAAGCAAAACAATTAAAAAATAAATTTTTCACAGAATCAAAAAAGCAACTCACGCCTTATTTCCCAAATAATAAAACTAATGTTTTAGATCAATTGAGCGGAGTAGTATTACACGAGATGTATGGTCTTGGAGATCTTGAAATAGTAATGGGAGACGACATGTTAGAAGAAGTAGCAATTAATTCTTCAAAAACTCCTGTAACTGTATATCATAGAATACATGGTTGGTTGAAAACAAATCTGTTGCCCGGAACAGAAGAAGAAATACTAAATTATTCTTCTCAAATTGGAAGGAAAATAGGAAGAGATATCACAGTACTAAATCCTATTTTAGATGCGCACCTATTGTCAGGGGATCGTGTTAATGCAACCTTGTTCCCTATTTCAGCAGAAGGAAACACCCTGACAATAAGGCGTTTCGCAAGACGACCTTGGACAATAATTGATTTTATTGGAAAAGCACACACAATGAATACTGAAATGGCAGCTCTACTATGGCTTGCAATGCAATATGAAATGAACATACTCCTTAGTGGAGGAACTGCAAGTGGAAAAACATCCTCACTAAACACATTACTTTCATTAGTTCCATCATACCACAGAATAATTTCTATTGAAGATGTACGTGAACTAGTACTTCCAAAATACTTAAAGTGGAATTGGATCCCAATGGTAACACGTTCTGCAAATCCAGAAGGACTAGGACAAGTTACAATGCTTGATTGTATGGTTACCTCTCTTAGAATGAGACCTGACAGAATAATTGTTGGAGAAGTAAGAAGAAAGAAAGAAGCTGAAGTTTTAATGGAAGCTATTGAAACTGGACACAGTATTTACTCAACTATGCACGCTAATTCTGCTTATCAAGTACTACGACGTTTAGCTGAACCACCCATGAATGTTCCCCCTGTACAGATTGAATTAATTGATCTTGTTGTTGTACAATACAGAGATAGAAAAACTAATCGAAGAAGAACTTTTGAGATTAGTGAAATTGAACAAACTTCAACTGGAAAAGGATTACAAGTTAATACCATTTACAAATGGAGTCCAAGAACAGATGACTGGGAACAATTAAACAAACCCACCAAGCTTTTAACTTTACTAAATTTGCACACTGGTCTTACTGAAGAAGATATTGAAAAAGAACTTGCAACAAGAAAGAAAATTCTTGATTGGATGCGAGTACAAAATATTAATGAATTAGATACAATTGGATTCATAATGAAACTTTATTATTCAAATACAAAAAGAGTAATTGATTTGGCAGATAGAAAAGCAACAAAGGATGAAATTGAAGGGATGGTTGAATGAAAGAACAAAATCCTGTGTTGCTACTTTTCCCAATAGAGAAAGCAAGGCACTTTAGCAATAGATTTATGTTCCTTGGAAGATTTTTATCAAAAATAGTTTTTTCTTTAAAATATGATTTAAAAAAAGCAGAGATTGATATCCAACCAGAAAATTATTGTCTTGCTTCTTTAATCTCTGCATTAATTTATGGAATAATGTTTATTTTTGTTGGACTTGCATTTGGAATAGTAATCTTGCGTGAAATTACAACCTTTACTTTTTTAATAATGGCCGCAGCTGGTCTTTTTGCATTTGTGGGTTCATTAATTTTTCATTTACTATACCCAAAAATGGCAGCATTCCAACTTGCAAGTTTGGTTGATCAAGAATTATTATTTGCCCTAAGAACTTTATTAATTCAACTTAGTTCCGGAATAAGTTTGTTTGAAGCAATGCGCTCTATTGCAAAATCTAATTATGGGCAAGTGTCTCATGAGTTTGCACAAGTCATAAAAGATATAAATTCAGGAATGAGTGAAAGTGCTGCTCTTGAAAAATTAGCATTTAGAACAAAATCAGAAATCTTGAAAAAAAGTATTTGGCAAATAATTACAACAATGAAAAGTGGAGGAAGTGTTGTTAATTCTCTTAACTCAGAAGTTGATGCACTTAATGCACAACAAGTTGAAGTAATAAAAAATTATTCAGCTGAATTAAACCTATGGACACTTATTTATTTAATAATTGCAGCAGCAATGCCTTCCCTTGGAATAACTTTTTTAGTAATTGCATCATCAATTGGCGGAAGTGGAATTGGAGTAGAAGCAGTTGTATTAATTGCTCTTTTAGCTGCTTGTATTCAAGTAGCAATGATATTCATGATAAGAACAAAAGTGCCAAAGGTGATTAAATAATGTTAACTGCCATATCAATTTTCTTTTCAATATTTATTCCAAGAAACATACTTGAAAATAAAGTAAAAAAATGGTTAATGTATGCTGGATCAAAAGATGATGAAAGAATTTGGGCAGGAACAAGATTATTCCTTTCAATACTAACAGCAATAATGGGATTTTTAATTCCCTACAGTGTTATTCCACTGTACAATGTTTTAACTAATAGTGAAATTTATTTTGAACCGCAACTTCGACTCATCTTAATGTTTGTTTTTGCAATACTTGGTTTCTTTGCAACATTTGCTCTCTTTTATTTACACATATTATATGTAATTGATGGAAGAAAAAAAATGGTTGAATCAATTCTCCCAGATTTTTTGTTTTTAGTTGGAAATAATCTTCGTAGTGGAATGACTCCATTCTATGCATTTCGTTCTGCAATAAGACCTGAGTTTGGCCCACTTAGTGAAGAAATAAATATTGCAACAAAAAAGAGTCTTGGAATACAATCATTTTCTGATGCACTAAAAGGACTTGCTACTAGAATTGATTCAAAAATATTATCGGATACTACTAAGTTTTTTGCCCAAGCACTTCATTCAGGAGGAAAACTTGCTCAATTAATTGAAACAAGTGCTAATGATATTAAACAAACAAATGTTCTAAAAAAAGAACTTGTGAGTTCAACACGAATGTATGTTTTATTTATTGTATTTGTTGTTGTAGTTGCATCCCCAATGCTTTTGGCAGTTAGTGTTCAATTTTTAGCAATTCTTGGATCAATACAACTTGAAACTGCAGAAATTAGTGGAGTTGGAGATGCAGAAATAAGTGGCCAGGTTGGATTAACCGGAGCTGCAATATCAATTACCCCAGAGTTCATGAAATTAATGGGACAAATAATAATTGTTGTTAATGGTTTACTCGCCAGTGTATTCATGGGAGTTATTGGAGGCGGCAAAATACGGGATGGATTAAAGTTTGCTCCCGTCATTTGCATCATTGGAGTAGTACTCTTTGAAATACTCCTTAGTGGAATAGGACTGTTAATTGGCGGATTTATCTAAAGAAAAGCTTATATAGAAGAATTAATCTTTATACTTTAAATTCTAAAACTTAAAAGGAGGTAACAGCATGAAACAAAGCGGACAAGGTACAATCGAATACTTAGTAATCATCGCAATCGTCATAGTAATTGCACTAGTTGTTGTAGGACTACTATTACAAGTAATGAATTCAGGAAGCGGAGTACCCGAAACACA
>JABHJM010000006.1 GCA_018691995.1 Candidatus Iainarchaeum sp. | reverse complement strand
TATCTCAACTTCAAATGTTTTTTCTGACATTGCTAATTCTTGAAAATCAAGAAGTTCATAATTTGGATTACTTGCCAAAGAAACCGGCATTGATTTGTATGAACGAAGAAGTGATTCTCGAAAAGAAATTATTTTTTCTTGATTTAACCCATACCATTTTTCTGGAGTATCAGAAATATCACTTACTTCATCTGGAAGAGCTGAGAGTGGAGCAACTCCAACTTTTGGATAATTTTGCCATGAAACAAAAAAACCTGGTGGACTCGCCCCATAGAAGTTATCATCTTTTATTGCTGAAACTATTTTTGTTTGTTTTGAATTTTTTTCAAGTATTGGACATTTTGTAAGTCCACACAATAATTTTCCTTTACATTTAATGCAAAGTTCGGGGGAAATCATTTATTCACCCTACTTATGAAATGACACTTACCACAACGTTGTTCTCCATCAATTAAATTGTATTTTTTGCTATTACAAACAGGGCATGTTTTTCTCATATTACAATTATGCATGAAAGAAACTAAAAGCTTCTCTTTTAAGAGCTAAATTCGTTAAAAATTGGGCTTATTTCACGTACCTTTTTATTTCTTTTTTTCCCAGTTATATAATGCCACTAAAAAGCTTTGTTGTTGATGCAAAAAAAACTAATGCCATAATTGATAAATTACAACTTAATCAAAAAGGAAGCGAGGATGGAATTATTGATATTAGTGATGGGCAAGCTGTTCCAAAGGAAGAACTTGAAAAAATAAAAAATTCTAATAAAAGTTCATTGCCTTCTTCAGCAAAACAAAGAGCTATCCCCTCAAACAAAGATTTTACTTCTTTTGAAAGAGAGTACATAAAAAGAAGTGAAGATCGAAGACCTATTGGAAATAATTCAAGTGGACAAAAAGTTGATGAACGACACAACAATATTATTACAAATATTATTCAAGACAGTAACACAAAAACTCGTGGACGTACTACTTGGGATTGTTGCAAACACAAAAAAGAAACAGATGGAAAAATTTATTGTACTGAATTCCATTCTTTTTGTGGAAAAGAAAAATGTAAACGAGCTACTGAATAAAATTAGTTTAATTGTATAAAAAATTACATCTAAAAATTCATTTTATTTAAATACTAAAAAAGCCCTATTTCTAATATGAGTAAAGCTACCATAAAAAATACTACAACCACGGTAGCTACGACGTTCGCCTAAAACCTTACATCTATTTTAAAGGTTTTTGAGCAGTTTTTTTGTTATAAAGGAGAGATATTATGGATAAATCAAAAGAAAATATGGAAGCATTTTGGCATAGTGCCGCACACGTGTTCGCAGAAGCAGTGGTTGAGATTTATCCTACAGCTAAAATTGCTATTGGCCCCCCTATTGAACAAGGATTTCATTATGATTTTGAACTTGATAAAAAATTAAAAGAGAATGACCTAAAACAAATTGAGAAAAAAATGAAAGAAATTATAAGACGAAAAGAAGACATGAAACAAGAAAAAGTTTCTATTAAAAAAGCAAAAGAAATGTTTAAAGACAATAAATACAAAATCGAAATGATTGAAGATCTTGAAAAAAAAGGTGAAAAAGAAATTAGTATTTTTACTAATGGTAAATTCACTGACATGTGCAAGGGACCACACATCAAAAACCTTGGAGAAATAAAAACTGTGAAGTTACTAAAAGTTTCTAGCGCTTATTGGAAGGGTGATGAAAAAAATACTCAATTAACAAGAGTTTATGGAATTGCTTTCCCCAGCAATGATGAATTAAAAGCTTGGAAAGAAGCACGAGCTAATGCCGAAGCAAATGATCATAACAAAATTGGAAGAGAACAAAACATATTTATGACACACGAACTCGTTGGACAAGGATTGCCTTTGTTAATGCCACGAGGAACAAAAATTTACCAAATCTTAACTCGGTGGATTGAAGATGAAGAGGAAAAAAGAGGATATGTTTATACAAAAACTCCTTATATGGCAAAATCTGATTTGTACAAAGTTTCTGGTCACTGGGATCATTACAAGGAAGGGATGTTTATTCTTGGAGATGAAAAAAAGGAAGGTGAACTTTTAGCACTTCGACCAATGACTTGTCCATATCAATTTTTGATTTATAAAAATGGAGTAAAATCATATCGTGATCTTCCAATTAGATTTGGAGAAACTTCAATGTTGTTTAGAAATGAATCTAGTGGAGAAATGCATGGTTTAACAAGAGTTAGACAATTCACTCTTGCGGAAGGACACTTGATTGTAACTCCAGAACAACTTGAAGAAGAATTCAAAGGGGTTCTTGATTTAATTAATTATATTATGGAAACACTTGGAATAAAGGAAGACATAACATATACTTTTGCAAAATGGGATCCAAAAAATGAAAAGGGAAAATATATTGATAATCCAGATGCTTGGGAACATTCCCAAGAAGCTTTGAAAAAGATTCTTGACGATGTGGGTTTAAAATATAGTGAAGAAGAAGGAGAAGCTGCATTTTATGGGCCAAAACTTGATCTTCAAGCAAAAAATGTTTATGGAAAAGAGGATACTATCATTACAGTACAAATTGACTTTGCCCTGCCTGAACGTTTCGATATGACATACATTGACAAGGATGGGAAAAAGAAAAGACCTTATGTAATTCACAGATCTTCTATTGGATGTTATGAACGAACTATTGCAATGCTTATTGAAAAATATGGTGGAGCATTTCCAACTTGGCTTTCTCCCGAGCAAGCAATTATTATCCCTGTTTCTGAAAATTTTAGCGAGTATGGAAAAAAAGTACTTGGCGAATTAAAAGAAAAAGGAATTCGTGCAGAACTTGATGATAGAAATGAAACTCTTGGATATAGAATACGTGAAGCACAAAAACTTAAAGCCCCATATATTTTAGTTGTTGGAGAGAAAGAAGTTAAGGACAAAACTGTTGCTGTAAGAACACGAAATGGAAAACAAGATATTCTAAAAATAGATAAGTTTATTGAAAAAATACTAAAAGAAATCAAAGAAAAAAAGTAAAACAAACGCTTAAATAAAAGAAATGCCTAACTTTGACATGAGCTCAGACTATCTTAGCGAAATGATGCAAAAGGCAAAAAAAGCTGATATAAAAGAAGCTACCCCTGAACAAAAAGAAGAAGAAACTGTTAAAGAAGTTAGAGCAGAAGACTTAGAAAAATTAAAACAAATAACTGATAAAAAAATTCCAGAACTTGAGATTGGAGTTAATACAGAAAAAAATGAAGTTGAAAAAGAACTTGCTACTAAAAGAAAAGTTGAACTAAAAGCCTATGGAAAAACAAAAATATTCAAAATTCCTGGAAGCCCAATGAATTACTACTATGTCCCAACTCTTAGACCCACCCCTTCTGAAAGAAAAATTATTAACACAATAAAAGAAGCTACCACTCGACTTGTTAGTATTGCTCCTTACAAAATTAGAAACCCTGAAGAACGAAGAGTTATTTATAAACAAAAAGTTTTAGAAATAATAAAACATAATCCTACTTTAAAAATTCCAAATTCAAGAGCATCATTTTATGCCGAAGCAGTTGTTCGTGAAATGGTCGGATATGGATTAATTGATGATTTAATTAACGATGATCAATTAGAAGAAATTATGGTTGTTGGGCCAAAAAAACCTGTTTTTGTATTTCATCGTGAATTTGAAATGATGAATACTAATATTGAATTTATTAGTGAACAAGAAGTTGAAGATCTTGTTAACAAAATTGCAAGAGAAGTTGGAAGACGCGTTGATGTTGCTTCCCCACTACTTGATGCAAGACTAAGTGATGGATCAAGAGTAAATGCTACTATCCCACCAGCAAGCATAAGTGGAGGAACATTAACTATTAGAAAGTTTAGAGCTGACCCTTATTCAATTATTGATCTTATTCGAATGGAAACAATTTCAACAGAAGCTGCTGCATTTTTGTGGATGTGTGTAGATGGACTTGGAGTTAAACCAGCAAACATGCTTATTAGTGGAGGTACTGGAAGTGGAAAAACAACACTGCTTAATGTACTCGCTTCATTTGTTCCAACAAGAGAAAGAATTGTTTCAATTGAAGACACTGCTGAACTTAATTTACCACTTAAACATTGGATACGACTTGAAGCTAGACCCCCTGGACTTGAGGGAAGTGGAGAACTAAAAATGGATATTTTAACAAAAAACTCTCTTAGAATGAGACCTGATAGAATAATTGTTGGAGAAATTAGACACGAAGAAGCATTTACTCTATTCACTGCAATTAACACTGGACACGATGGGTGCCTAGGAACAGTGCACGCTAATTCACCTGAAGAAACATTGATTAGAGTAACTTCACCGCCAATGAATGTTCCACAAATAATGCTTGCTGGACTTGACTTGGTTATTGTTGAACACAGATATTATGATAGAAAAAAAGGAACTATTAGACGACTTAGTCAAATTGCTGAAGTATATGGTGGTCTTGAAGGAAAACCAAAAACAAATGTTGTTTTTGAAAGAGATCCAGTTAAAGACAAACTTGAAAGAACACTTCTTGAAAGTAATTATCTAAAAGAGCTTCAAAAGTTCACTGGATTGTCAAAAAGTAAAATTACCGCTGAACTTGAGATACGCAAAAGGTTTTTAGATAAGTTAGTTGAACAAAATATCAGGGACATGCAAAAAGTTAGCGATATGTCAAGAGATTTTTTGGTAAAAAGAGAAAATTTTGGTGAACTATGATGGTTAGTAAATATTCTGTAAACGAAGAAGAAGTTAACAAAATTGTAGACACTATGAAAAAAAAGTATCGAAAAGAAGGAATTGTTTTTGATGAAGTTAATAGTACACTAAATGAACTTCGCGGAATTATTACTGATGATAGTTATGCAAAAATTGATATTGAAAGTGAAGAAGATTTAGAATCGTTTGGTTCTGAGATGAGCAAATCTTTTGGAAGATTTTATTTAAAATTTAAAGGAATTTTACAACCAATAAAAAAATTGTTAAAAGGATTTCCACTTAGTGACGAACTTAGTTTTTACTTATACTCTGCAAACATGCATTACTCTTCAAACCAATATCTTGCATTAGCAAGTGCAGCTGGTTTTGTTGCAGGACTTATCACACTTATCGCTGGTTTTTTTATTGGAATAGTACTTAACAATATTTTATTTTACACAGTAATGCCTTTTGTTTTTGCATTTGCTGCATGGTTATTTGTAACTGTAATTTTATTATTAGTTCCAAAACAAAGAGCATCTTCAAGAGGGGCTGCTGTTTCAATCGAACTTCCATTTGCACTAAGACATATGTCAACTGAACTTCGAGCAGGAATTGGATTATATAAAACAATACAAGCAATTGCGTCTAATGATTATGGAATTTTAAGTGAAGAATTTGCAAGAACAATTAATGAAATTGAAGAAGGTGCCGATACTAGTGTTGCATTAAAACATTTAGCTCTACGAACCCAAAGTCGACCGCTTAAAACTGCTATCAACCACATCTTGCGAGCAATGAGAGTTGGAGGAAATCTTTCAAACGTTATGAATGATATTGCACAAGATGTTTCCGAAGATTTGAAAAATAAAATTAGAACATTCGCTCAAAAAATGAATTTCTTCTCAGTAATATTCATATTCCTTGGAATTGTATTGCCTGTTGCAATAATGATTCTTGGAGCTATAAGAAATTCCCCAATAGCAGCAACTGGGCAAGATTTATTTAGAAATATTCCCCTAACCCCAATGATGTTATTATTATTTTATTTAGTAGTGATGCCAGTAATGTATGGATTAATGACACTAATGGTATATGCTACCCAACCAAAGATGTGATGTGAAAAAAATGGAAAAACAAAATATATTTGAAAAATATTCGAGCTGGATCGAATTCAGCCAAATGCATTACAATGCAGTAACATGGATAACCCTATCTGTAATAATTACAATTCTTGTTGGTTTTAGTTCGTGGATACTTAGTTTTGTATTAGTTAGAGAAGCAACTTTAATTCCATTTGCATTTAGTGCAGCAGTATTAATTGTAATGGTAGGACTACCATATCTAAAAAAAGAAGGAATTGTAAATTCTATTGAAAAGAATTTTAGCGATGCTTTAAAACAAATGGCTGACACTCTTAAAGCTGGAGACACTTATGAAAGTGCTCTACGAGAAATTGCAAATAGTGATTATGGAAGACTTTCAGAAGAAATGGATTTAGCACTTAGAAGACTTGAAGAAGGAGAAAATTTAGAAACTGCACTTGGCGTATTTGCTGATAGAATTGATTCAAGATTAATAAAAAGAACAATTGTTATTTTACTTGATTCAATAAAAAGCGGAGCTAGTCTTTCTGACATTTTAGAAGAAATTGCAGAAGATGTTCGTGACCTTTATAGAATTAAAGAAGAAAGAAAATCTAATACTACAATGCAATTTATGTTCATGGTTGCTTCTGGTGGAATTATTGCTCCGCTAATTTTTGGAGAAGTAAATTCAGTAATGAGTGTTTTCTCAATGATTACTACTCAAGCTCTCTCTGAAGCACAAATGTTAGCTGCAGCCCAAACTAGTAATTTTATGTTTATGCTTGTTGAAGCATATTTAATAATCGAAGTAATTGGTTCTGGACTTATGATGTCAATTATTCGTGAAGGGAAAGTTAACAAAAGCATTATATACATCCCAGTATTATTACTATTAGCATTTATTGTGTACTACTTATCAAAGTATATAATAGGTGGAGCATTGTTGGGATCATTATGAATGAAAGAGCACAAGTACCAGTCGAAGTATTACTCCTTGTTGTTGGAGTAGTAATTTTTGCAACTGTAGCTGCACTAGTTATTAAGTCAACTGCAAACACTGCTGTTGATAATACACCAAGTCCTTAGGCAAAAGCAAACTATTAAAAATAAAGAAAAACTAATAGAATATTAAGATTTTACAATTATGGAGGGATAATATGGAGGAAAAAGCACAAGGAGCAATAGAATACTTACTAATTATTGCAGCGGCAATTTTGGTTGTAGCAATTGTAATTTTAGCTGTTACTGGAGCACTCGGATCAGGACAAGATCAAGGCGACCAAGCAGTACTAGACCAAAACGGCGCATTCAACGATTTAAATGCACTACAAGGATAAATATTATCAATTCGAAAAGGCAATTTTTTGCCTTTTCAACTTCTTTTTTTAACAAATAAATTATACCTAAAAAGTCTAAATTTTTAAATCTTAAAAAGATTTAAATACTACGATAGAGTATTCTTTACAATAAAGCGGAGTGATGAAAAATGAATTTTAATAAAAAAGGACAAGGAGCAATTGAATACTTACTTTTACTCGCAGCAGCCATTGTTGTTGTTGCAATAGTAATTTCATTTTTAAGTTCAACAATAGCGCCCGTACAAGATCAAGGAAACAAACAACTCTTTGATAGTCTTTGCACTGGACCGTTATCGGGAGATGGAAACTCTCTTTTATGTGGATGTTATACAAAAAACCCTGAACTTGGAGATTTAAATTCTCAAAGAAAGTATAACGCTGCCGGAGAAAAAACCTGTCCAGAAAGACTTGATGCAAAATACCACGATGATCCTTTACTTGATTGGACACCTTAAAGTGATGAAAAATGGAACCAAAAATTCAAGAGAATTTGAAGGAAAGAAAAATACCTAGTATTTTTGGTGAAGAACGAGCACAAGTATCATTTGAATATTTGCTAACAGCTGTGTTTGCAATAATGCTTGCAATTGGAGCAGCAATAGTTGTTGAAACATTGCGCCAAATTGCGATTTCTTCACAAGCTGACCTTTTATCAACAAGAGCAAGAGTTATTGAAGATATCTTGCAATAATTGCTTAGGCTTTTAAATATAAAATTCGTTCTATTTACAGATACCATGTTTATTTATTTAGCAATTATTGTATCAATAATAGGACTTATTATTGCAACATACACTGATCTTAAAGAAAGAATTGTCCCAAACAAATTGAATTATAGTTTAGCAATTCTTGGATTAATTATTTTTGGAGCTTATTCAATAACTCTAATGGATATTTCATTTTTCTTATTTGCATTCATTGGAATGTGCTGGGGATTTTTATTTGGATGGATCCTTTGGAAAATTGGAATCTTTGCAGGGGGAGATGTTAAATTATTCATGGGACTTGGTGCACTAAATCCACTTACTCCGGCTCTACTAAAAATGGGAATTTTTGATAGCGGGCCATTATTCTCCTTTCCAATAACTCTTTTTATTTTTTCACTAATAGCTTTCTTTCCTTATGGAATGATTTTTGTTTTATACAAATTAACTAAACATAAAAAATTTAGAAAAGAAGTACTTGCCGATATGAAAGAAAAAACTATTAGGGGAATTCATGCTTCTTTTTTTATTGCCCCAACATACATAATCCTTAGCAATATCATTCCAATTGAATCACTTTGGGGACTTCTTGTCGCAGAGTTTATTATTATCTTAGCATGGGGCAGAATTGGAAAGAAAAAAATATATGTTACAATTATTACTTTTATTGGGGGGGCATACCTAAATCCAATTTTAACAATACAATCATTAATTGGAATTTTATTCATGATTGTTTTTGTTTATGGAATAATAAAATTAATGTTTTCATTAAGACCTTTACTTTCATCAAAAATTTTGGTTAGCAAAATTGAAGAAGGAATGATTCCTGGAAAAAGTTTAATGTGGAAAGGAAAAAAAGTTGTTGAAGTTGAATCATTAAGTATTTCCCAAATACTTAAATATGTGAAAGAACAACAACTAGATAAGATATTTGAAAATAAAACGCTGATTATTTCAGCAACAAAAGCAAGAGGGTTTAATGAAGAGGAAATGAAAGAAATAAAAAAACTAGCAAAAAAAGGATTGATCCCAAATAAAATGTCAATAAAAGAATCAATGCCTTTTGTTCCAACAATGTTAATTGGATATTTGTTAGCAATAATATTTGGAGATTTTTTATGGTTTTTATTTATGGGTGTGTAATATGAAAAGTAGAGGACAAGTAGCAATTGAATTCATTTTTATTGTACTCTTAGTTGTCGTATACCTTTTTTCTGTTACAAAACCACTTGTTGAAAGTTCTCAAGGAATAATTGAAGATATTGATACTATTACTCGTTCAAACAATGAAGCAAAAAAACTTCTTAATTCAGTTAAAAGAGTTTCAATGCAAGGTAGTGGATCAAAAGAAACTATTCAACTGTTTATTCCATTAAATGGAACTGTTGGTTGTTATCATGATGGCAATATTGGTTTTAATGCAAAAATTAATCAACGAACTTTGGACGGGAGTTCAATAAACCCACGCGTAAGTTTATGCGAAAATAATATTTGTGACAAAAATCTTTCAAAACCAAATGTGACAATTGATTGTTTATACGATGTCCCAACAAACGGAACAATTAAACTTGCAATTATCAAAACTGATGTTGGAGTAACAATAGGTCCGAGCTGATAATATGGAAGGACAAGCTTCAATAGAAAGCCTATTTTTATTATTAGTTATTATTACTTCAGTAATTTTTATCTTAGGATTATATTCACAAACACATGATAGCACAGTCGGAATCAGTATTGTGAGAACCCAAGTGACTTCATTAGCTAATTCAATGGATGAAATGGTTATTATCAAAAAAGTTTCTTTAAACAGAATGGAAACTGGAGAAAATATTTTTGTAATAAAAACAGACCCTTCTACTTTAAATGAAAATGATTTTGGAACAAACAATTTAGATGAAATAACTAACCAAATTCTTTCAAGCACTAGACTCATAAACATTGAATACCAAATAAATTAGTTCGTTAAAAGACGAAAACAAATAACTCCTTTTTAAAACAAATAAAAAAAAATATTGTATGAACGAAAAACATCTTTCCATAATTTGTTTAATAGTAATTTTAATGGGCGGAATCTTATTTTTTATAAGTTATCAAAATGAGTTTGAAACCAAAACTATTTCATCAATCACAAATGAAGAAAAAGGAATAATTTTTGGTAAAATTGAATACGTCATTAAGAATAGTCCCAGCACTATCTTTGTAATAAATGATGGCAACAAAATTTTAGCATATTATCCAAAATCTACAAATCTTGCAAAGAATGACTTTGTAACAATTTATGCAAAAAAACAATTATATAACGAAAAAGAAGAATTATATGTTTACAAAGTGATAACACAATGATCCTGTTTTTATTGCTTGGGATTATTGCCGGAACCGTGACTGGACTTGTTCCAGGAATACATAGCAATAATATTTCATTACTCTTAGTTGCAAGTCCTTTGTTTGGATCTAGCGCAATAGTTTTTACATTAGCAATGGTGATTACTCAAAGTTTTGTTGATTTTATTCCTGCAATATTTATCGGAGCACCAAATGTTGATACTTTTGAAGGAGTTTTACCAGGACACAAATTATTTACTGAAGGGAAAGGCTTTGAAGCAGTTTGTCTAACTGTTTTTGGAGGAATTGTTTCGTTAATTGTGGGGGTTTTTATTCTTGGAACTTTTTCAATTTTTTTAACTGAAAGTTGGGATTCTTTAAGATATTTAATTCCAATAATATTAATTTTTGTTTTAATAACAATAATTTCAAAAGAACAAACAACTAAGAAAAAGATTATTGTTGCAGGAGTCATTGTTGCTGCATCCAGCCAAGGATTACTTTTTACAAATCAAATTTTTCCACTAATTGTTGGATATTTTGGTTTGCCCACCATCCTTTATTCTCTAAACAAAACACCTATTGAAAGTAAACAAGATCAAAAAGTTGAAATTGAAATAAAAAGTGTCTTAGAAGGATTTGTCGGAGTTGTTGGAGGAATTATTGTTTCAGTGCTCCCTGGAATTGGGAGCAATCTTGCTGCTGGAATAATTCGACTTTTTAGAGAAAAAATAAAAACTAAAAATTATCTTGTTTTACTTGGAAGTATAAACACTTCTGCATTTTTCTTTTCATTTAGTGTACTTTTCTTAGTAGAAAAAGCAAGAAACGGAGCAATGATTGTACTCAAAGATCAAATATTTTTTACAAGTGAAGAATATATTTTAGGAATAGGGGTTATGTTAATTGCAAGTGGTTTTGCTGGACTTATTACAATTTTTCTTGCAAAAAAAATCAGTAACTGGTTTTCAAAAAATAAAATAAAGTTTCTTTCACTAGCTAGCATTGTAATAATGCTTGTAAGTGTATTTTTATTCAATGGGTTATTAGGTTTATTTGTATTACTTTTTTCAGGATCTCTTGGTTTTTTTGTTGTTTTACAAAAAGTAGGCAGAAGTAGTTGTTTATCCTCTTTAATTATCCCCACAATCTTTTTCTATACTTTCATCCTCTATTAGTTCATGTGGAAATTAAAACAAACTCTTTTAGAAGATTTATTTGAAGCTTCTAATAAATATTATCCTGATGAATTTATGTGTTTTTTATCAGGGAACAAAAAAACAAAAACTATTGAAGAGATTGTTTTTTTACCAAATAATAGTGGAAATAATTTTGCAAGTATTTGGGAAGGAGTTATTCCCCTAGATGACACAATTCTTGGTTCTGTTCATTCACACCCCACTGGAAGAGCAAGCCCAAGTAGCGCTGATAAACATTTCTTTTTGAAGTATGAATTAAATCTAATAATAAGTTTAAGTGAAAATAAAATTGGTTTCTTTGATAATACTGGAAAGCAAATTGATGTAGAAATTTTGTGAGACAGAACATTAAAAAAGCACATAAACATTACTCTTTCATGATACGAGGGCAAATAAGTATTGATTTGTTGATTACATTAATAGTTGTGATAATGATAATTGGGGCATTTACATTAATTCTAACTGATTTTCAAAATGAACAAGAAGAATTTTTTCTAAAAGCTCAACTAAAAGAGAATTCATCAAAACTAGCCACTTTTATTACCTCAACTAATGCAATAAATGATTCTAATTTCACTGCCCAAACCTTAATTCATAATATTAGTTATAAAAATGTGTCAATACGCCCTTTAGTTTCAATTGATACAAATTTTATTTCTTTAACAATTAATGCTAATGGCGAAAATATTATTGCAAAAGCATTTTTTTCTAAACCAACTGGAAGCGAAGTAAGTGTTAATGTGAATACAAAAAAATTGGTGGTATCAAATGAATAAAGGACAAATCTTTTCTATTGATTTTTTGATTGCTATGATCTTGATGGTTTTTTTCCTTGGTTTTTTATTAAGTCTTGGAGAACTACAAAGTTA
>JABHJM010000007.1 GCA_018691995.1 Candidatus Iainarchaeum sp. | reverse complement strand
TTTTTGTTTAAAATTTTATTCATTTTAGAAAATGGAGTTAATTTTCCAAACCCCTTAGTCTTTTATATTACTTTTAACATATATAGACTCGGGTTATCACCCCGATTTCTATAGGTAAAGGCAAGAAGGCAAAGGAGGATGAGAAAGCGATCTAATTTTAGTGCTTTCTTTCCTTCTTTATCAAAAAAAAGATGCCTTTGATGTGGTTTTTCTATTTGAAAATTAGTTTTTATTTTTATTTATTACCAAGTGATTTTTGAGCCAATTCTTATTTTTTTAGCTTTCCCCTCTGGCATTTCAATCACGTATTTAGCTTTCTTTTTTGGAGTATAATTTGGTTGAAATGGTGGTAGAGTCACTTTATCAACAACAACTTTGTCTTTGTCCAAAAATAGTACGTCAATTGGGAAAAATACAAATATCATATGTAAACTAGTCCCAATTTTGCTTTCTCGTGGGAATTCAAAAACAAGCGCATAATCAAACTTTTTCTTATCCTCAAACATGAGTCCTTTTGTTCTTTGCCAAGTGGTTTTAGCATGTCTTACCTTTTTGATTATTAATTTGCCATTTGCTTTTAACATTTTCTCAACTCTCTTTTCGATAATTTTTTAAAATTCATTTAAGCATTTCAAGTGGGGGTACTTTTATTTCTTGTAATAATTTTTTTGTTTTATTTGGAGAACCAGTGTTAGTTTCCTTTTTTTTCTCATCAAGTTCTTTTGTAACTTTATCAATCTCATCCATTTTTTGTCTTAATTCAGCTAAAATTTTATTCATCTCTTTTTTTGCATCTTTTGCAGCTTCAATATCAAGCTCTTTTTTAGCAGTTTGTTCCTCTTCAACCATGTTAATATAACGCCATGACAGAATAAAAACCTTATTACTTTAACACATTTCCGGTTTCATTAGACCAAAAGATAAGGTCTAGTTCTGCAAAATTGATTTTATTTTTTTCACAATATTTTTTCATTTTTTCTTCAATTGCAAGATAACTTTTTTTTGTAATGGTTTGAGGGATTTCTTTAATTATTTTACATTTGAGAAGATTTTTTAAAATGTGTCGATCAAGTATGGCAATATCTTTTCCAAATCCAATATTACGCAAGAAGTGTGAAGCTTCTTTGTATCCGTATCCATTAACTTCTTTTACTAAAAATTCTCTGCACTTAATTGCATCTTTTGGTAAACCATTTGTTTTCAAAATTTGTTTAATTCTTTTTTGGGGAAACTTTTTTTGGGCAATTTCAAGTCTCTTAGCCTTAGTTATGTAGAAACGAACGTTTCGAACATACTTCTCTTTCGCTTTAGCACTTCCTTTTGAAAGTAATTTATTTTTACGAAGAAGATCAATTGCTTTGAAAGCTTGTTTAGCAGAACTTTGGGGGGTTAGTAAACAAAAACAGAGTTCTTCAAAAACTAATTGATCTGATTTCCAAACACTTTTGAATTCACGAAGTGTTTGTTTTATTTTTTTATTAAGCGTGGGTGTTGTAGAACAAATGTTAGGCATATTATTTACCCCATTATTAGTTCATTTGAATTTTGCATCAGTTCAACATATTCTTCCAAAAGTTCAACGTGCCCTCTTTCAAAAACAGCTAATTCTTCAAAGAAAACTCGAACATTTCCTTCTGTTCGCGCAGCAGCTTTTTCATAAAAATCTTGAGCCTTTTTCTCTCTCCAAAGTGCATATAAAATTGCAGTCATTTCTTCTTGTCCAGCAGAAATAGAATGTATCTCTGGAGCAGCATTTTGTTGGAATCCAATTTTAGTAACTTCTCCGCCATTTTTAATTTGACTTTTAAGTTCTTGAATTTTTGCTAAGTGCATATCTTCTTCTTTCACCATAAAAGTAAAGAATGCTTCAAGCTCATTTCCTTTTGTTTTTTCTACTTCGGTTTTATAGAATTCTCCAGCAGTCTTTTCAACATGCTCCGCTAAATTTAATGCTTTTAGAATACTCTCCTTTGAATTAGAATCAAGTTGTTCAATTACCTCAAGTATTTCTTTTGCTTTTACTAAATCCATTCTCTTAACACCTCAAAAACCGTATATACTATTGAACCAGTAATGCTTTTAAACAAAACAACCTCAATTTTTATTACAGGATATATTAACGTGATAAAATGATTGAATCAATAGCATTTATTCCAGATGGAAATAGAAGGTATGCAAAACTTTCAGGAGTTTCTTTACTTGAGAGTTATTCAATGGGGACAGGAAAAGCTTGGGATGTTTTAGAATGGTTAACAAAGTATCCAAGTATTAAGGTTGGAACATTTTACACTTTTTCTTTAAAAAATTTTCAAAGAAGTAGACTTGAACTAAAAGTTTTAATGAGTATTTTTAATAGAGAACTTGATAAAGCAAAAAAGAAAAGCATTTTACAAAAAGAAGGAATTGCTCTAAAGTTTATTGGAAGACGTGATCAATTTCCAACAAAGTTACAACAAAAAATGAAAGATGTTGAAAAATATACTGCCTCGTTTGGTGATCGAAGGGTTAACTTAGCACTTGGTTATGATGGTCAAACAGAAATTATTGATGCTGCTCAAAAGTTTGCAATGGATGTACAAAAAGGAAAAGCTCTTCCAGAAACTCTTTCAACTGACACGTTCAAAAAGTATTTATATTCTGATTTCAAAGAACCTGATTTAATAGTTCGAACTTCAAAAGAACAAAGACTTTCAGGTTTTCTAACATATCAGTCAGCTTATTCTGAATTTGCTTTTGTTGATAAATATTGGCCACAACTCCAAAGAGAAGATGTTGACAAGATAGTAACTGATTATAACAAAAGACAAAGACGCTTTGGTAAGTAACGATATTGTTTTACGGTTTTTGGTATATAGTAGTGTTGGTGTTGTTGATGGTTTTAGCACTTTTCTTTGATTTGACAGATACGTTACAAGATTTTGATTGGAATAAACAATGGAATTTACTTCAGGAAGTAATAATGAAGGAAGCTGGCGATGAAGTTCCCATTGAACTTTTAAAAAAATATTATCAACAAACATATGATTTTTATAGAATTGGTAAAATAAAAAATGATTTCGAATTTTTTGATCTTATCTTTAGACAACTTGCAATGAATATTTCAAATAAACAAATAGAAAAAATAGTTGATCGTCATCTAGAAATAAGAAAAGAATTTACCTCTCTTCCAGAAAAGTATGATAAAACTTTGATTGAACTTGCAAAACATTTCAAACTAGCTATTGTTTCTAGCGGAGTGTGGCCATGGGGGGATTATGATTTTGAAAAAATATTTTGTTTTCCAATGAAAAAACATTTTGATTTAATTGTAAATAGTTATGAAGAAGGGTACTTAAAAGATTCAGGAAAGTTATTTGATATTGCACTTGAAAAAATGGGCTTTGATGCAAAAGAAGTTGCATATGTGGGGAACAGTTATGAAAAAGATGTTCTACTTGCAAAACAATATGGTATGAAAACGATTTTTTTAAATAAAAAAAATGAATCTTTGCAAGGGGATATTACAATTACAAAATTAAGTGACTTAGTAGAAATCATTGATCAAGTTAAATTGATTTGAATGATTTAAAAACATTCCTAGATTCTTATTCGTATACAGCCCCATCGTCTAGTGGCTAAGGATACAGGTTTCTGGGACCTGTGACCCCAGTTCGAATCTGGGTGGGGCTATTAAAAAAATAAAAGTGATTATATGAAAAAACACGAACCAATAAAAAGAAAATTTTTGAGTAGGTACCCAAGGCTAAGAAAGGTTTTCCTTAAGAGAGGGGCTTCTTCAATAGATGTGAATTTGCTTTCAATGATAAGTTTGTTTAATGCTATTGAGAAAAGAAAAGATCGGGACAATAGTAAGATTAAAGAAAGACTGGACAAATCAAGAACTGTTGCACTGAGTTATTTTGAACATATTCAAGAAGAACATACTCTTTCAGAAATACAACAGGCAGCTGTTGGAAGGGCTATTGATCGTTTAAAAAATAAGTTTTCAAAGGAAGGAGTTGTTGAAGCTTATAATGTAACTTGTCAATTGAAATTCTAATTTTTCTAACTTCTTGCGATTCCAAGCAATGTTTTTGCCATGAACCAATACTTTGGACTTTTAGCCATTTTTCCAACAAAAGAAGATGGATTGTCCATATCTCCTTCTCTTTCTAAAAAGTATTCAATATCTTTATCTTTTAATTTTTTAAATAATTTATCAATTTGTTCATTGCTAAGAGAATTAAAATAATTTCTTATTTTCCAGTGCATTTTTAGTTCTTTATTTATTCCACTCATTTTTTTCTCATAATCAGAAAGATTTCCTTTTTTCTTAAAAACAGTTGCAAGATTTTGGGCTAAAATATTTCCGGCTTTCATTCCAAATACAATTCCCCCACCAGTAGTAGCTTTTGTTTGAAAAGCAGCATCTCCAACAAGAGCAATATTATCTTTTACAATTCCTTGTAAAGGTAAGCCATATGGAATCAAAGATGATTTTGCTACTCCAACGCGGACATTTGAAAATTTTTCATTTAAAAAAGTTTTATAATTGTTAACAACATTATCT
>JABHJM010000015.1 GCA_018691995.1 Candidatus Iainarchaeum sp. | reverse complement strand
TTTGAAAGAAAATAATATTGACACTAAGAAAATAAAAATCACTTTGAATCGACGCCATAGCGAACCTATTCCTGAGGTTTGGGATCATTTTATGTGGGCTGATATTATTGTTGCTCCAACTAAGAACAGCATTACTCATTCTCCGCAAACAATAAAAGCCGCTAAACTTGGTAAAAAAATACTTAGTATGCCTTCTATTACAAGAGAGATTTTTTTATCAATAGAAAACGCTGATTTTGAAGGAATTGAAAAAGAAAATAAGAAAATTTTAAAACAAGTTGAAGGAAAACAAAAAGTCCACATTACTACAAAGCGAGGAACGAACCTTACTTTTGAAATAACTAAAAGAAGATGGGTTGGGCTTCGAGAAAAAAGAGGGGGCTTTGTTGCAAATCTTCCAAATGGAGAAGTATTTTGTGCTCCAATAGAAAATAGTGCTAATGGAAAAATTGTAATGGATTATTGGATGGATGAAATAAATCCAAAAAGCAATGCTACTTTGGAAATCAAAAATGGAAAAATAGTAAAATGGAGTCGGGGTGCAAAACCATTTATTAATGAACATAAGGTAAAAAATGGATTTATTATTGCTGAATTTGGAATTGGAACAAACAGGTCTCATAAAAAACCACTTGGAAACATTTTGTATGATGAAAAAATATTTAAAAGTGTACATATTGCATTTGGAAATAATGTGAGTTTTGGTGGAAAAAATAAAAGTAGCGTACATAGCGATATGATACTAATGAAACCCCTAGTTGAAGTGAATGGGAAAAAATTAAAGTGGTAAAAATCAAAAGGATTGTTTTAAAAATAATTATTTCCTTTGTTATTATATGAAAATACTTGTTACTGGATCTGAAGGGTTTGTTGGGCAATACCTAATTGCTAAATTAAAAAATACAAACAATGATGTCGTTGGATTTGACGTTGCTAATGGGCAAAATATTTTAAATTTAAAACATTTAGACACGGCTTTTAACAAAGTTGATATTGTAATACACTTGGCTGCAATAATTGAAAATAGTGATCCTAAGCTTTGGAGAGTTAATGTTGAGGGGACAAAAAATTTAATTAAAAAAGCTGTGGAAAACAAAGTTAAAAAATTTATTTTCTTATCAAGTACGGGAGTTTATGGTTTTACAAAACAAAGTGTTAGTGAAAAAACTCCAACCCATCCTGAAAATTTATATGAAAAAAGTAAAGTGGAAGCAGAACAAATTGTTCTTAATTATCAAGAAGTAATTGAAGTTAGTGTTCTTCGCAGTGCTATGATTCTTGGGCCTAATAAATATTGGTCAAGAATGTTTAAGGTTTTAAAGAAAAAATTTCCTCTTCCAACAAAAGGAAAAAATACTTTCCAAATAATCTTTGTAAAAGAACTTGTAAATGCATTAATTCTTTTAATAAAAAAAGGGAACTCTGGAGAAATTTATTTAGTTGCTGGAAAAGAACAACCAAGTTTGAAGGGTTTTTGTTTAGATGTGAAAGAACAACTTGGGCTTAAAAGAAAACTTTTTACTATGCCTACTTTTTTAGCATTACTTTTAGGAAAATTATTAAGAGTTAAAGTTTTGACTCGTGAAAATATTAGACACCTAAGTAAAGAACGCAAATATAACATTAAAAAAATTGAAACTCTTGGCTTTAAACAAAAATATAATTTAGAAGAAGCTATTATTGAAACAATTGAAGATATTAAACAAATGGATTTGTAAATTATTGTTTTGCTTTTGCACCACGTTTAACAGATTGGCACATTTTTTGTAATTTACTCTTTGCAACAGATCCATTTCCATTAGTTTTTTCTATTGCACTACCAACATGGATTATATCTGCTCCGCTTGAAATACAATCAAATGCAAAAGCTGGAGTTCTTACTCCCCCTGCAATTAAAAGAGGAATATCAATTGAAGATTTTGTTGCAATAATCATTTCTTTACTAACTGGCTTTTCTGCTCCTCCACCACTTTCCAGAATTGCAAGTTTTGAACCCATATATTGTCCTGCTAATGCATTTGCTGCGGCTAAGTATGGAAGGTTTCTTGGAATTAATTGAGCTCGGCCCATAAAACCTACTGCTCTCCCTGGTTCTACAATAATATATGAAGTTGGAATTACTTCAAGGTCCATTTTTTTAATTGGAAAGCTTGATGCAACTTGTGCTCCGCTAATGTAATATGGATCATTACTATTTAACATTGACATAAAATAAACTGCATCTGCAATATTTGACAAAGTGGCTATATTTCCTGGAAAAAGAATTGTTGGAATTGCACATTTATCTTTAATAGCAATTAGTGTATCATCAAGTGATTTTCCTTGTGCTCCAAGACTTCCACCAACAGCAATTGCTTTTGCACCCGCTTCTTCTGCAATTTTAGACATTTTAGCAGCCTGTTCGGGGCTTTGATTAGGTGGATCAATTACTAAAAATAGCTGACCAGCCTCTTCTTTTAATTGATTTATTAGATTTGAATAAACTTTTTTTTCTTTCATTTTAATCAATAATGTATTGGCTCTTGGAGTATAAAAATGCTTTGGCTACTAGAGAGAAATAAAAAGGTTTTGCTAAATTTTAAAATGGTTTTAAAAGACTTTGAGTGCTTTTTTTAGTATGGAAAGCGTAGAAATACTAAAAGAAATTGCACAAAAATCTGGAAAAAGTGAAGAAGAAGTAAAAGAACTAATTGATGCTAAGATAAAGAAATTTTCTGGATTACTTACTGAACAAGGAGCCTCTTTCATGGTTCAAAAAGAACTTGGACTAAAACAAGAAACTGGCATTGAAAGTAAAATTGGTGAACTTAGTGATGGAATGAAAGGAATTGATATTGGTGGAGAAATTAAGGCCATTTTTCCAGTGAAAGAATTTGAGAAAAACGGTAAAAGTGGAAAATTAAAAAGTTTTATTTTAAATGACGATACTGGAGAAGTGCGAATCACTCTTTGGAATGATCAAGTTGATTTGTATGATCTTAGTGTTGGAAGTAAAATAAAAATTTTAAACGCAATTGTTAGTGCTTATAATGAAAAAAAACAAGTTGGGCTTGGATTTAATGGAAGTATTGAAATTACCCACAAAAAAGAAATTGAATTTAAAGAATTAAATAATATTAAGGGTGGTATGAACAATGTAAATATTGTTGGACGGCTTTTGCGAAAATATCCTTGTAAAGAATTCGATTCAAATGATAAAAAAGGAAAACTTTGTAACTTTCAATTTGGAGACGGAACAGCATTACTACGTGCAACTGCTTGGAATGAAAAAGCTGATGAAGTTGAAAAATACAATGAAGGAGAAATTGTTGAAATAAAAAATGGGTATACAAAAGACGGTATGTTTGGAGTTGAACTACACTTAGGGTATAGTGCAGAGTTAACTAAAAGTGAAAAGGATATTCCAAGTGTTGTGAATATTCTAAAAGACAGTGTGAATGAAAAAAAGATTAATCAATTAGTTGAAAACGAAAATGTAATTATTGATGGGAAAGTAAAAAATTTGATGGACGGGAAATTATTTTATCCAGTTTGTGAAAAATGTGGAAAAAAAGTTTCTATTGAAAATAGTGGGGTAGTTTGTGAGAATTGTGGAGAAGTTAAGGGAGAAAAAAGAGCTATTATGGGAATTGTTGTTGAGGATGATACTGGTGAAGTTCGAGCTAACTTATTTGGAGATAGTGCAATAAAAGCAATTGGAATGGACAAGACAAATTTTGAAAAAGAACTTGACGAAAAAAGCAGTGAAAAACTTGTTGAAGAAATAAGAGAGAAAATTTCTGGAAACGAATTGAAACTATTTGGTTATTTGAAAGTAAATAATTACAGTGGAGAAAATGAGTTTAGTGTTAAAGATGTAATTTAAATTCGATCATCTTCAAGAATCATTTTTAACATATCAATACAATCAGGATCAAATTCCATTTGTCTAACTTTTATTTTAGCTTCCTTAAAAATCTTATCAGTAATTGTATCTTTTTCTTTATAATATTTTAACCAAACTACTTCATCAATCCCTGCACCAACAATTGTTTTAGCACAATCTGCACATGGATAAAGTAAAGAATACATTGTTGTGCCGTGTAAATCTATATTTGCAATTTGAAGAATTGCATTTACTTCTGCATGAATTGCAAAACAATGCCCTGTGTTTTTATCATGAAATTCAACACCTGCTTCTTTTTCTTTTCTACAATAGCCAAGGGAAAATGGACTTGCAAGTCTTGGAGCTGCTCCATTATAACCTGTAGAAATAATTCTTTTATTTTTTACAATTACTGCTCCTGCCCTTATTTTCAAACATGCTGAACGAGAAGCCATTGCTAAAGCAGACATCATAAAGTATTCGTCCCAAGTGGGACGCTTGTTTCCAAATTTTTCTTCCATACAAATATTTTATAAGAAAACAATAAATATCTAACTAATTTATTTAATTAATAATCTTTCTAATATTTGATCTACTTTTTTAAATAAATCATTTATTTCCCCAGTATTAATTAGTGTGTACTCAGCCATTGCAATTGGCCCACCTTTTTCAATATTTTCAATTTCAGCATAATCTCTTTCTTTTGCTTGTTTTTTGGTCGCCGGGCGATGTCTCAAATCAACATCTTTTTTTTCAAGCGTTCTTTCTAATAATCTGGCATACCTTTCTTTTGGAGGCGCATAAATTGCAACAGTAACAAATTGATCAGTATATTTTTCTTTCAAAACCTTATATTCGGACCAACTATACATCCCATCCCCAACAACATGTCCTTTTTTGAGCAATTCCTCTATTTTTGGCATATTTAAGATAGCATAAGCCCCCATTCCATGCTTTTTTCGTACTTCTTCTCTAATTGGTTTTTCATTTTTATCAATTGGTTCAAGTCCTCTTTCTTTAACAATATCAAGAGTAATTTGGCCAAAACGAAAAAAACCAAAACCGTTTTTAACAAGATAATCAGCAACAACACTCTTCCCTGAACCAGTCATCCCTACCAAACAAATTAATTTATTCATAACACTCACAAATAACTTTCCAACTAACTTATTTTAAAACTAATCAATTTCTTAATTTTACTTCTGTTATTTTTTCTACTGAATTTATTATTTTATCAATTTTTTCTTTTTTCATTGGCTTCATTCTTTTTACACTTCCCTCATACGCATGAGAAGGATCCATTTCTTGTAAGAACCATTTTTCCCCTTGAATCAACTTTGCCATTTTTTCAAAATCGCAAACACTAAGCTTTGGAAACAACGTTGTTCTAAATTCATGCGGAATATTTGAATTAACAATTATTGAAATTGATTCGCGAATATTTTTTTGCGGAGTATTACTTCTAGTAATTTCTTTATATTTTGAAAGTGGAGCTTTAATATCCATTGCAAAATAATCAACTAATTTTTTTGAAATTAATTCTTTTAGAGTTTCTGGATTTGTTCCGTTTGAATCAAATTTTATTTCAAAACCCATCTTTTTTATTTTTTTTACAAAATCAATTATTCCAGGAGAACAAGTTGGTTCCCCGCCAGTAATTACTACTCCATCTAACATTTTTTTATTTTTTGTTAAAAACGAAAAGAATTCTTCTTCAGGAATTAATTTTCTCTTACTTTTTTTAAAAAATTTATAAGCGGTTAATTCTTTATTATAACAATAAGGACATTTGAAATTACAATTAACTAAAAACACAATACAAGCAACTTTGCCAGGAAAATCGGCGAGCGTTGTTTTTTCAAGGCCCCCGATAAACATTAGTTTCACCTAACAAACTTTTGCTTGCACTTCTTCTTCTTTCTTTTCGGCAGAAAACATTTTTCTGTCTTTGAATTCAGATTGTTTTGCATCATTCCATTGTTCTACTGGTCTGATGTAACCAACAACTCTACTATATACTTCACATTTTGTTTTCATTATACCATCTCCTATAAGTAAATATTATTTTACAACTCCTTGTTTTGTAATTTTTTGTGGATCGTCCTCTTTATCACAAGTTGGACAATACTCGTGTTCCCCTGCAACATATCCATGCACTGGACAAATACTAAATGTTGGAGTTAATGAAACATATGGCATTGCATAATTGCTTGTAATCTTTTTTACAAGTAACTTTGCCGCCTCGGCACTTGGAAGTTTTTCTCCAACAAATACGTGGAACACTGTTCCTCCAGTATATAATGTTTGAAGTGGATCTTGTTTGTTGAGAGCATCAAACAAATCTTGAGTATAATTAACCGGAAGTTGAGAAGAATTTGTGTAATACACTTGTGATCCTTCTTTCGCTGCCTTCTCATTTGCAACTATAATATCAGGATATTTTTTCTTATCACTATTCGATAATCTTCTTGCTGTTCCCTCTCCTGGTGTTGCTTCAAGATTATATAAGTCTCCTGTTTCTTCTTGATAATCTGCTAGACGATCTCTCATAAAAAGCATTACTTTTTTTGCAAACTCTGCACCTTGGTCATTAGTAATATCTTTTTGCATAAAATTGATCAGAGATTCATTCATTCCAATTAAACCAATTGTTGAAAAATGATTTTTCCAATATTGCCCCATGCTTTCTTTCATCCCTCTTAGATAATATTTTGAATATGGGTATAATCCACTTTCTGTATAATCTTCTAAAATTTTTCTTTTAATTACAAGAGATTCTTTTGCAAGATCCATTACTCTTCCAAGTTTTTCAAAATATTCTGCTTCATTATTTGCAAGGTATCCAATTCTTGGTAGATTAATTGTTACCACTCCAATACTTCCTGTCATTGGAGCACTTCCAAATAATCCCCCCCCTCTTTTATTGAGTACTCTATTATCAAGACGAAGTCGACAACACATACTTCTCGCATCATCCGCACTCATATCACTATTAACAAAATTTGCAAAGTAAGGAATTCCATATTTTGCTGTCATTTCCCAAATTTTTTCATATTTTCCTTCGCTCCAATCAAACTCTGGAGTTATGTTATATGTTGGAATTGGAAATGTGAATATTCTTCCATCATTATCCCCTTCAGTCATTACATCTGCTAGAGCATCATTAAACATATTCATTTCATTTTGGAATTCTCCATAAGTTGCTTCTTTTACTTTTCCAGCAATTATTACTGGAACGTTTTCCATATTTTTTGGAACTTCTAAATCAAGAGTAATATTTGTGAATGGGGTTTGGAAACCTACTCTTGTTGGAACATTTGTATTAAAAATAAATGATTGAAGACATTGTTTTACTTCATCTTGAGAAAGATTATCATATCTTATGAACGGGGCTAGTAATGTGTCAAAGTTTGCAAATGCTTGTGCCCCTGCTGCTTCTCCTTGCAAAGTATAAAAAAAGTTTACTACTTGTCCAAGAGCTGAACGAAAATGTCCCGGTGGTTTACAAGAAATTTTTCCACGTACTCCCCGAAAACCTTCTAAGAGTAATTGTTTTAGATCCCAACCAACACAATAAACACTTAGTTCAGAAAGATCGTGAATGTGAATATCTCCACTTTTATGCGCATTTCCTATTTCACTTGGATATATTTTCATTAACCAATAATTTGAAACTAAGTTCGAAGAAATGTGATTTCTTAAACCTTGCAATGAATATGCCATGTTTGAATTTTCTTTTACTCTCCAATCTTCTTGAGTCACATAAGAATCAATTATATCAAAATCTGAAAGCATTTCTTCTTTTGCTCTCATTAATTCATGTTGATGTCTGTACAAAATATATGATTTTGCTACTTTGTCATGTCCTGCTTTAATTAATACTTCTTCAACAATGTCTTGTATTTGCTCAACTGTTGGCACATCAGTTTTTGTAAACCTTGCATTTATTCTTTCAATAACAACTTGAGCAACATGTTCTGCTTTTGCTTTATC
>JABHJM010000008.1 GCA_018691995.1 Candidatus Iainarchaeum sp. | reverse complement strand
TTTTAAACAAAACAAAAAATAATCAAAGTGAAAATGGATTTAGGTTTGATTTTGAATTTGATTGTGTTTTTCCACAAGTAAAAGTTAAGGCAGCGGGTTATGAAGAAAAAACAGTCACCATTTTGGATGGCGAGGAAAGAAAAGTAATTTACCTTGATGAAATTATTCAAAAAGGAACAATTATTTTTAATACTACAAACCCGGACGGAATTGAAGCAAATGTTGAGATTATTTTAACTGATGAACTTGGTAAAGCATCTACTTATTTTACAGATTATTCAGGAAATAAAGATTATGAAATTGAAGCTGGAGAATATGAATACTCTGCACTTTCTGAAAATAGTGGAGAAGTAATAACTGGAGATTTTGAAATTCTTGGAGGCGAGCGAAAAACAGTCAATATTGCATTTACTAAAACACAAGATCAAATTAATGCTAGTGATAAGAAATATTTTGCATTTAAAGTAATTGATGAAACTGCCAAACCAATACTTTTTGCAAAAGTTAGACTTTATGAAAATGGAAAATCAATTACTTTTCGTGATACTCGCCCAAATGGGAAAACAAACCCAATTACAAAGACAGATTTTGATGAAAGTATTAGTTACAAAGCAATTGTTACAAGTAATGGACATGCACTTAAAATAGTAGACATAGTTTTGCAAGAAAAGGATGCTTTTCAAGAAATTATCCTAAATAAAGGAGGATCAAAAATAAATTTAACCGTAGTTAATGATCTTTATGAAAGTGAAAAGGATGCGTTTGTCACATTAAATATCGCTGGTTTTAATGCAAGTATTTACACAGGAAATACTGATAGAAATGGACAAATTAGTTTTGAAAATCTTTCAAATGGAATATTTAATCTAAAAGCTAGTGATAAATCAAAAAAGGACGATGCAACACTTGATGTTGTCCTTGGAACAAACCAAACAAAAGATATCCAAATGGTTTTAACAACAGGAGAAGGAAAAATTAGATTTGATTTTGTTGATAATAAATACAATGATATTGATACAAAATATGCTTTTAGAGATTATAATGGGACAATTATTAATGAAGGATTTAGTACACGTGGTTATTTTAGATCAAATGATTTAAAAAAAGGAACAATTGTAAATTTAATTTCAAACGATTCAAATTATTTTTATCATCAAACGCTTGATTATACAATAAGTAGAACTGATCAGAAAAAAGATGTATTTATTCGAAAATTAGATTCTTTACCAAATGATCAAGAAATTCAAATGTTTTTGATGCAAATATATAATTCAAATCCATTATATGGAAAAGTGAGTAAGGCAAGTAGAATTGAACAAGATCAAGAATATTATCTCTATTTTGATTTAATAATTGATAATGAAGAAAAAAACACGGTCCTTGCAAATTTTGAAATTGAAAATGATTCTAACAAAGGAATTACAATTGAAGATGTTTATTCAATTAATCCATCTCAAAGAGTACTTAGTAGCATTCGTGGCGAACAAGTAATTGATAAGCAAAATAATCAATACCTTGTAGATGCTGCTGCCCTGCAAGCAAATCTAATTGTTGATGAACAACAAGGTAAAAAATCAATACCAATTATTCTAAAAATAAAAGTTGATATAAATGCTGAAATTGAAAGTAAATCAACAATTTATTTTAACTCAATTCACGGAACTAAAAATAGTCTTAATTATTCAAAAGAAATTATAATTGGAGAAAAATTTTGTTTAGATGATTGTCCAGTATTTTTATTTAATAATTATTTAAAATGGAACGATAGAGAATATGAAGTATTATATGATGACGTTTCAAAAAGAATGTTAATCGATGATGATTACACTCTTAAAACAACAGTTACAAATAAGAGTGATGAAGATATAGGCGCAAGTAAATTAGTATTAACTGTTCCAAAAGAAAAAATGAATTATTTAAAAGTTGAAGATACTAACACAAAAAGTTATGATATAAGTCTTGAAGCTCTTGCAACATCAACTTCAAAAGAAACAAAAATTACTCCGCTTAAAAAAACAAATTCTGGAACTTTATTTGAAAAAGTTACAAAAGAAGAAAATGGAATTGATCAATTGCTTGGATATGTTGGAAATAACAATTCAATTAGATTTAAAATACTAGAAAAAGAAGAAATTGATATTAGTATCTCACCAACAAGCATGTCAGAAGGATCAAGACAATTCTTTTTTGTAATAAAGACAAAATATAAAAGTAAATATACTGGAATTCCAGCACATTGGTATATTACAAAAAATGGAACTAGACTTGGAGTGGGGTACGAAGGTGAAACTGATATCAATGGAATCCAAGTGCTAACAATTGATGGATCTAGTTTTTTGGAAGGCGATGAAATAATTTTTACAGCATATGACAATACTGGTGCAATTGATGGAACGTTTCCTCTTGAAATAAATGATCCTTTCATTGAAGAAATTCCTCAAGCACCAGAATGTATTACAATAGAACTTGCAGGGAGAGATATTAGTGAAGAAAATAACTCTCTTAAAAAATTAAATAAAAATGCACAAACAGCACTCACATTTAATTCAACTTGTGCAGAAGAACGAACAATTTATTTACACACAGACCTTTTAGTCACAAACAATAATTTTAACATTATTCCAAACGGATCAGAAATAATTGACATTACTGCAAAACCACGTAATGATTTACTTGGAGTTTACCCTGTCCAAATTATTAGTGTAGATGATGCAACCTACAAAACACTTGGAGTAGTCGATATTGAAATTAATGATCCTCACAATCATTTTACATTATCAGATGCTGTGTTTGATTTTAAAAATACTCAAGTAAATACTGCAACAATTACAAACAATAATTATGCAGGACGAGCAGATAATTTTAATCCACAAGTAGTTCTTAATACAGAAAGTGTTTCTGTTCAATTTACAAAACCGGGTTTGCCAGAAATTTATGATTATAACTTGCCAGTTAGAGCAACAGCAATAGAATCAATTACTCTAGGTGGAACAAAATCTGAAATATTATATTCGCACCTTTCCGAAGGTAATTGGAGTAGCGATCATACATATGCTAAAAGAGTTGAAGCAACAGCAGTTATTGATTCTGATGTTGCTAGTAGATTATGTTCATCAGTTACTCCAGAATATGAAGAATATCCAAAACCTGAACCTGACCCACCAGAAAGAATAAGAAATGCAATCCCCACATACACTCCAAGTGAAATTTTATCTGATGAAGGAGATAGTTCAGACATAATAGAAGGCGAACTTAGTTCAAAAAAAGAAAAAAAATTACTTTTTACAACACATCCAGGAGGATACATATCTAATTTACGTAATCCTGCAGCTGACCTTGAAGGAGTATTTACTGTTAATGCACTACCTCTAACTTACGGAACGGGAGATGCAAATTCTACTACAAAACTTCTTGGAAGTGCACCCACAATAAGTGGAAATACCGTTACTTATTTTTGGCATCCAAAATATATGGATTCTTTTGGAACATCAACTCCAGGGCCAATTGATACAAGCGAAGTTTCTATCTTTTCAGAACAATTATTTGGAGAAAGATGTACAAAATATAATGCAAATGATCCTTACTGGAGATTAACTCCTTTTGGAAATTTAAATGATGTTGACAAAATGAATTGGAAAATAATAAGTGGTAAAGAAACAAGAATAGTTCAATTAGCAGGAAGAGTAAGTCAAAGCACATTTTTAAGCGACTCAGAAGAATATGATTCAGATACACAATTTATTGCTACTGGAGCACACGAAAACGCTCTTAAAAAAAGTCCAGTTTATTGGAAAAACTTTGTAAATGGTGATTGTCCAACTATTGGAAATTGTGATGATGGAAAGATAAAAGCACAAGTTGATTCTTCAGCAGCAATTGAATTTTTAGCTTCAATTGATGAAGAAACAATAGTTCCCATTTCAATTAAACCAATTGAAGATGTGGTTTATGAAGTTGGATCATATAGGGATTTTTCTATTGCTCCAAGATGGGCAAATGTTGATACTCAATTTGGAGATTATGAAAGTGGAGATACTTTTATAAAAGGAAATCAATTGTATACAGTTGGATGCATCACTTCAAGCGGAATTGTTAGTTGGGAACATGCCGCAAGTGTTGGGCACCAAAACGCTGATGGTTGTAATGGTATGCCAATCAGACCAATTATAATGGATCCAAACGATCCATTGGTTGAATATGATTCAAGCGGAAATATTAGATATTGGGTTCACCCCCAGGATCTTCCAGAAGATCTTAATATTTATCTATATAATGGAAATGTATTTGCTGAATATATTGGTGTTAGTGAGGTTGCAGGAAATAATATTGATCTAACTCTTACAAAAAATAATTTAATTGGAAGCGAATATGCAATAGTTACTGTGAAAGATTGGGTAAGAAACACAAGTGGAAAACTTGAGAAAAAACACCAAGCATTCCAAGTGAAACTTGTTGGAAACACTCACAATGTTTATGCGAGTGATGGGACAAGTGGAGTTACTGGAGAAGAATTTGTTCCAAAATTATTATTTGATTGGGAATGGGCACATGTTCCTTCAATTCAATGTGATTCAGAAAATTATACATACACTTATTGTGACGGAGTGCAATTTAATATTAGTTTATTCAAACGACTTGTTGAAATTGAAGATTTACTTGTAAAGAATCAATTACAAAATATTCCAGCAAAAACAGCATTTTATTCATATTTAATAAAAGACAATTACAACCAAGCACTACTAAACGACTTTTTAGAATATTATGAATCAAGTTTCTTAAATGCCGGAGCTACATTTAG
>JABHJM010000009.1 GCA_018691995.1 Candidatus Iainarchaeum sp. | reverse complement strand
ATGGTATTTGGAAATATGGGGGAAACTAGTGGAACTGGAGTAGCTTTCACAAGAGATCCAGCAACAGGAGAAAATATTTTCTACGGAGAATTCTTAATGAACGCACAAGGTGAAGACGTTGTAGCAGGAATTAGAACACCATTACCAATTGCAGAACTAGCTAACGTTATGCCACACGCACATGAAGAATTAGTTGCGGTAAGAGCAAAACTTGAAACACACTACAAAGAAATGCAAGATTTTGAATTCACAATAGAAGACAAAAAATTATACATTCTTCAAACAAGAACAGGAAAAAGAACTGGAAAAGCTGCAGTAAAAATTGCAGTTGATATGGTTGGAGAAAAATTAATTACAAAAGAAGAAGGCGTTCTTCGAGTAGATCCAAATGCACTAGATCAATTATTACACAAACAATTTGATCCTGCTGCTACGTACACTGCATTAACAAAAGCATTACCAGCTTCGCCAGGAGCGGCAGTTGGGGAAGCAGTGTTCACAGCAGAACATGCAAAAATGGAAGCAGAAGAAGGAAAAAGTGTAATTCTAGTAAGAGTTGAAACTAGCCCTGAAGATATTGAAGGAATGCATTCAGCACAAGGAATCCTAACAGCTCGTGGAGGAATGACTTCACACGCAGCAGTTGTTGCAAGAGGAATGGGAAAATGTTGTGTTGCAGGAGCTGAAAGTATCACAGTTGATGAAGAAGCAAAACAATTCACTGTTGGTGACACAGTTGTAAAAGAAGGAGATATTGTATCTCTAAATGGAACAACTGGAGAAGTTATTGCCGGCGAAGTTCCAACAGTTGAACCATCAATGGATGAAGAATTTGCGACTCTAATGGGTTGGGCTGATGAATTTCGTACAATGAAAGTTAGAACAAACGCTGACACACCAAGCGACGCAAAGCTTGCAAGAGATTTTGGAGCAGAAGGAATTGGTCTAATTAGAACAGAACACATGTTCTTTGATGCTGAAAGAATCAAAGCAGTAAGAGAAATGATTCTATCAAAAGATTTAGCAGGAAGAAAAGTGGCTCTTGCAAAAATTGAGCCATTCCAAATAGCAGACTTTGAAGGAATTTTTGACGCAATGGACGACCTCCCCGTAATTATTAGAATGCTTGATCCACCTTTGCACGAATTCTTGCCAAAAGAAGATAAAGAAATCGATGAAATTGCAACTGAACTTGGGGTTGAAAGTGCAAAAATAAAAGAAACAATTGAAACATTGCACGAGTTCAATCCAATGCTTGGCTTTCGTGGATGTCGTTTAGCTCTTGTTTATCCAGAAATAATGGAAATGCAAGTAAGAGCAATTCTAACTGCAGCTAAAAACTCTCGAGCAAAAGGAAAAACAGTAATTCCAGAAATCGAAGTTCCCTTAGTTGGAAATATAAAAGAATTCACTGAACTTAAAGCACTTGTAAAAAGAGTTGCAGCAGAAGTGGGAGCAGAAGAAGGTTCTTACTCAGTTGGAACAATGTTTGAAGTACCAAGAGCTGCATTAACAGCTAATGAATTTGCAAAAGAAGCAGATTTCATTTCATTTGGAACAAACGACTTAACACAAATGGCTTGTGGATTCTCAAGAGATGATGCGGGAAAATTCTTAGGCCCATATGTGGATATGGGAATATACGCGCGAGATCCATTCCAAGCAATTGATCAAGAAGGTGTTGGAAAATTAATGGAAATGGCTGTAAAAGCAGCAAGAGAAGTTAATCCAGACATTGACATTGGGATTTGCGGAGAACACGGAGGAGAACCAACAAGTGTTGAATTCTGTCACAGAATTGGTTTGTCAAATGTGTCATGCTCTCCTTATAGAGTTCCAATCGCAAGACTTGCAGCAGCACAAGCAGCACTTCGTGAAACTTCTAAATAGAAGTTTCATCAAGAAAGCGTTAGGCGCGAGAAAAAAAGTAAATATAATTTGAAGGGGGATTAATTTCCCTCTTTTTCTATTTTTTTAATATATAAATTGTTACACTAAAAGACAACTATTTCTTATTAATAAAAAAAAGCACAATTATAACATGTGTATGTTCGCTGGAATACAAAAAGTAAGGTTTTCACCCCAAATTAAACCAGTTAGCGTAAGCACTGATTCTAATAATATCAATTAAAGCCTGCCAAGAGGCTAGAAAATATCTTGGCTAAAATCAAGTTATTCTTTCTTGAGAATAAAAAAGAATATATTGTACAAAGGAGAATTGATATTATGGGAAAAGAAAAAAAGATAATTGCGATTGGTGGAGGAGAAATGGGACGACCCCGTGAGAGTGGAGGACATTACCCAACTGAAACCCTTTTAATTGATAAAGAAATAATAAAACAAAGTGGGAAGAAAAAACCAAAACTTCTTTTCATTCCAACCGCAAGTTCAGATTCAGAAGGCTATTTTGAAATCATAAAAAAACATTTTTCAAAACTTGGTTGTAAGGTTAGTGTACTTTATTTAATACGTGAAAAACAATCAAAAAAAGAAATCGAACAAAAAATACTTTCATCTGACATAATTTATGTTGGTGGAGGAAACACTCTTGCGATGATGACTCTGTGGAGAAAAATTGGTGTTGATAAAATTCTAAAAAAAGCACACAAAAAAGGAATTGTATTATCAGGACTTAGCGCTGGTGCAATTTGTTGGTTTGAAAGTGGAAATTCAGATTCAAGAAAATTCACAAGTGGGAGTAATAAATTAATTAAAGTAACTAGTCTTGGATTTATCAAAGCACTTTGTTGTCCACATTATGATGTTGAAACACATCGACAAAAAGATTTGAAAAGAATGATGGAAACAACTCCGAAAATTGTTTCAATTGCTCTTGAAAATTGTACTGCACTTGAAGTTGTTGGAGATAAGTATCGAATCTTAAAAAGTAAACCAACTGCTTGTGCATATAAGATCTTTTGGAAAAAAGGTATTTTTCACAAAGAAAAAATTTATTCAAAAAAAGAATTTACTTCTTTGGATGAACTATTGAAAAAATAAGAGAGGGCAAAAAGCTCTCTTTTTTCTATTTTTTTAAAAAGCTTTTTATACTTTGGAAGATTATTCTTTATATGAAAGCTATTGTTTTTGATGTCGATGGGGTCTTAGTTGATTCACTTGAACCTCATGTTGAGTTTTGTAGAGATATGAATAAACAATTCAAGCTTGGTTTGAATCTTCCAAAACCAGGGGAAGGGAAGCTTGTTGCTGCAACTCCGATGGATAATTTTTTGAGAAGGGCTGGTTTTCCAGAAAAAGTAATTCCAGAAATAATGGATATTTACACAAAACAATTTAGTAAAAAATATTTTCCAAAACCATTTCCGGGGGTTCCAGAACTTTTGTTGGCATTAAAAAAAGAAGGTTTTTCTTTAGCTATTGCAACATCAAATTTCAAAGCGAATGTAAAGCAAGCTCTTGGAAAAAGCTTTGGGCTTTTCGATGCAGTGTATGCAAAAGATGTGCATGCAAGTAAAGTTGATGCAGTTAATGATTTTGTCAAAAAAAGGGGTCTGAAAAAGTCAGAAGTTCTTTTTGTGGGAGATACAAAAAGTGATAGATCGAGTGCAAAAAAAGCAGGAGTTAAATTTATTGGAGTTACTTATGGTTGGCAACTTGAGAAAGAAAAAGGGCGAGCACACATGCATACAGTACAAGGGTTACTCACACGATTAGTTAGAGAGAAGAAAGTTGTTGAAGCTAGAAGGAGAAGAGTTGTGACTAAAAAAGTTGTTAAAAAGAAAATCAAAAGAAGAAAGTAAGATAGTGTGTAATCGAATTCCACTTTTTTTATTTTTTATATTTAACAATAACTATTGTTATTGCTGTAAAAAATAAAGCACCAATATAACTTGTCCATGCCCAATCAAGGATTGTTGGAGCAAAAAAAAGAAAAATCGCTACAAGTCCAAATAGTGCTTCTACTGGAAAACCTGGTAATCCTATACTTATTCCCATCTAATAATCACTCTATTTAATTTTTATAAATTAAAGAAGGAGATTGTTGTTAATAAATCTTTTTGTTAGATTTTTTAAAAAAATTAGGCAAGTTCTCTTTTTAGAATTTTATGGTGATAATTTAGTTGTTTAAATTGTTCAACATTTCCAGTTGGCATATCTGGATGAAGTGTTTGAGCTAATTTTTTATATTTTTTATCTATTTCGCCAAGATCTTGATGATCTTCTGAAAGTTCAAAGAATTCTCTTGCATTTTTTCGTTCATCATGAACATCTTCATCTTCTTCAAATTCAGCTAAAAATTCTTCAAGGGGTTTTTTCTCATCAAGAACCAAGTCAATTTCATTTTCAATAATCTTTGAGATTATAAACAAATTATCTACATATGATTTCTTAGAAGCAATTTCATAATACATTCTGTGCCCTTTAAAGTACCAGGTTATTGTCGCTTTTGCATCTTTTCCACAAAAACCTTCAAATTCAATTTCGACATCGTCACGTTTAGTTCCAAGTTTTTCAAGAGAACTAATTATTCGGTTTTGGTATTGTACTGCTCGTCGATTGTGAGATGCTTTTGTTGGAACAAAATTTACTGTATGTCCTTTAATTTTTAATATTTCCATAATACTTTCACGTTAAGTATTTTTCCAACCGGTGCTCTAATAAAGCTATTTTTTAGAGCGTATTTTTAGAAATATTGCCAAAGATAAGCCAAATATTAAAGAATTGCTAATTTTTTGATGAAAACCTAACATTTATATATGTGTGGATATAGGATTAATTTTGTATATAACACATGAAATTGTATTTGGTGAGCTAAAAAGCAAGAGACCAAATTAAACTAATCAATAAAAATAGTTAAAAAAATTTCAAAAAAATTAAATACAAAAATTAAATAAAAAAGGAATGATAAATATGAATAAAAATTTTAAAAACAAAGGAAACAGTAAGTTTTCAAACAAAAACAATAGTAAATTTAAAGGTCGAAGAGACTCTGGTCGAGGATATGCACCAAGAGGCGACAAAGTTAGCTCACTACAAGTAGCTAAAGCTGGAGATTATTTTGAAGGAGTAGTAAAAATCGTAAGAAAAAGTGTTCCAGGACCAGTTGTGTTCTCAGTATCGGATGGTTTCAAACAAGTTGATGCTGTAACAATGGAATCAAAATTTGAAGTTGATGATATTGTAACACTAAAGGGGTCAGTGAATGATCGAGCAAATAAACTTCAAATTGAAATAAAATCAATGGAAAAAAGTAATGAAGCTTTTGACAAAATCTTAGAAGAACAAAGTAAACCAATTGATAGATATTTAAGTATTCAATCAAAAAGGCTTGACAAAATGAGACCAAGAATGGTTGAAATTGCTCATAAAATAAGATTGGCGGTTCTTGATGGACAAGCAGTAATGATAAGACATCATTATGACACTGATGGAATTAGTGCAGCTCTTGCACTAGATCATTCAATAAAAATATTGATGGAAAAAGCAGGAATAAATCCACAATACTATTTGTATAGGAGTCCAAGTAAAGCTCCATTTTATGAAATTACAGATATGTTAAGAGATATTACATTAGCAAAAAGAATCGTGGATGATTTTGGACAAAAAAAACCAATTATGATTGTTGTTGATAATGGTTCAACTCCAGAAGATATATTCTCACACAAAACACTTCACAACCTTGGTTATGAAGTAATTGTAATCGATCATCACAACCCAACTAAATTTGTCGGGGAACAGAATGGCGAATTAAAAACAAGTGTTTGTGAATTTTTATCACTACACCTAAATCCATATATGTTTGGACTTGATAGCCAAACATGTGCAGGAATGCTTTGTTATGAGATTGCAAGATTAATCGACAAAGATTATGAAGAAGCGACTCTTCCAGCAGTATCTGGAATATCTGATAGGTGTGAAATTGATGAAACAGAAGAGTACATAAAAGTTTCAGAAAAAAGCAGAGAGGAACTAAAAAATATTGGAATTGCAATAGATTTTGCATCATATAATTTGCGATTTGCAAGTGGAAAAGGATTGTATGAAGAAATTTTTGAAAATCCATTAATGGTTAGCATGATGTCAGAAGAGGTTGCAAAAGGAATGGAAACACAACTTCAAAGTACTTTGCCATATGTAAGAACAAGAGAAATCAAAAATGTGATTTATTCAAATATTGATCTTGAAAAATATACAATGAGATTTACTTATCCAAATCCTGGAAAAGTAATTGGTATGATTCATGACAAAATGGTTGAAGCACATCCTTCTCGGGATGCACTAAGCATTGGTTATTTAAGCGACATGTTAATTGTAAGAGCAAACAAACCAGTCTTGGCCGTAGCAACAATAATTGAGAATTTACAAAAGAAATTCCCAGAAGCAAATGTTGATGGTGGGGGACATGAATGTGCTGGAGCAATTAAATTTGTAAGTGCACACAGAGATTCTATTCTTGAAGAAGTAAAAAATATGTTAAAAGAATTACCTGAAGAAACAGAAAGTGTTGAAGAAGTATTAGCTTCTTCAAACTAATCTTTTTTGGCCCAACATAATGTTTTTATATGTTGGGATAGTAAGTTAATCATGGAAGAAGAAGAATTTACTCCAAAGAAAAATAAGAACAAACAAATTGCCGTTGTAGGGATAATTGTTTTATTGATTATTGCTTTTTTAGTGGTTGGGGGAAACATGCCTCAGTTATTTTCGTCACAACCAACACAAGTTCTTGTAATTGGGCAACTTTCGCCTGGAGAAAGAATTGTTTTAGATAATTTAAATCAAGAGTTTACTTATTCAATTAGATCTGCATCAGATCTTGAAAGTTCAAGTATTGAAACTTTGAGCGAATATAGAATTATTATTTTAGATCAAACAATAACGGAAAAAAGTATATCTTCTGATCTTGGAAGTGCTTTGGAAAGCTATGTTGTAAAAGGCGGAGAATTAATTGTTGTAAAAAATTCTGCAATAAGATTAAGTCTTGGACTTAATGGAGTGGAAGCAGGGGATTCAATTGGTTGGAAAACAACTCTTGGAAATATGGTTCCTGTAGAGTGTATTTTGATTAATGGGAATGAACCTTCATGCAAAGAAGGAAATGAAGTGCCTATTGTTGCAAGAATAATAAAACAAGAGGATCATCCAATAATGTTTGGTGTTGATATTGCGCCAACAAATGATTTAGCTCCTTACCAATTAGGAGTTTTACCAATTCAAGCGAATGAAGGGGCAAAAACAATTGCTTATTTTGATGTGGAAAATACTCCTCAAACATATCCTGCGATTTTAGAAAAGAATAAATTGCTTGGTGGAAATGTAATTTATTTTAATTATGATCCAGGGATGACTTCAAATATCTTTAAGAATACTCTAATGTATTTAAAGTAAAACACACAAAAACTAGGGTTCATAAAATGCTGTGGCATTTTATTAACCTACAAAACACACGATTTGTAGGACACTTTTTTTCTCAAATCAATTTAACTCTTTGGGTTTCCTTTAAAATAAGTTAGTTCTTTTTTTATTGCAATAATAGGGGTGAGTGGATGAGCGAAGAACATAATATAGCAGTAATTCCAGGAGATTTGAACGGAATAACAGTTACAAATGCGGCAGTTAAAGTGAGCGAGGCTTTAACAAAACTTTTAACAAAACCAATAAAACACACGACATTTGATTATAATGCAGATTATTTTATTAAAAATGATTTAACAGAACTTGGAGAAAAAGAACTTAGTGAACTTAAAAAATATGATCAAATATTTCTTGGAGCAATAGGGGATCCAACAAAAATAAAACCAGGAGTAGTTGAAGTTGGAATTTTATTAAAATTAAGACAAGAATTTGACCAATATGTAAATCTGCGACCAGTTGTTCTGCCCCAAGGTGTAGCAAGTATTTTAGTTGGAAAAGATTACAAGGATATTAATTTTGAAATATGTCGTGAAAATTCAGAAGGATTATATGTTGGTGAAGGAAAGATTGAAAATGAAGGAACTGATGAAGAAGCAGGAATTCAAATAATGAAATGCACTTACAAAGGAGTAAAGCGTTTAGCTGAATATGCAGTACAAAGAGCAATTGCAAGAAAAAAAGGTGGAAAACCAACAATGCATTTTGTTTTCAAAACAAATGTGCTAAAATATGCAGGGGCTCCTTGGATAAGAGTTTTTGATGAAATGAAAGAAAGAACTGATGTGGATATTAAGTATTTACACATTGATAATTTTTTAATGCAAATGTTAATCAATCCAGCACAGTTTGATGTTGTAATCACAGAAAATATGTTTGGTGATATTTCAACAGATGCGGGTGCAGTAATTCAAGGCGGGATAGGTTCTGCTGTTAGTGGAAACATTAATCCAACAGGAGAAATGCCTAGCATGTTTGAACCAATTCATGGTAGTGCTCCAGATAAATGGTATGAGTTAGATAAGAATGGAATGTGTGTTCCAGGGACTTTTGTTGAAGAGAAACTTCAAGAAGTAAAACCTGAAGCAGCTTTCATGTCGTATGCAATGATGCTTGATCAAATGGGTGAAGAAAAAGCTGCCAAGGCACTTAAAGATGCAGCATTAAATAATATTCGAAATAAAAATTATAAAACAATGAAAAAAGATGAACTTGTTGAAAATACAATTAATTTTATAAAGGAGTATAAAGGGTAAGGTGTTAAAAATGGGAGAATTTAATCAAGAAGAATTTAATAAATTCATAGAAGAAAGTGGAGTGTATGGTTTTTTCAAAGAAGCAATAACTCTAAAATCAGGAAGACAATCTCACTTCTATGCAAATTGGAGAGATGTTGTTCAAGATGTTTTTCTAACAGAACAACTAGCAAATTATGTAATTAATTTTGCAAAAGAAAATAATTTAGAAGTTGATACATTTTATGGTGTGCCAGAAGGAGCAACAAAACTTGGAGTGATGGCACAATATCTTTTTTCAAAACAAAAAGAAAATTATGCAAAAGGAAGTGCTGTTCTTTCAATGGGTAGAGCGAAACCAAAAGATCATGGTGCAGCAAAAGATAAATTTTTTGTTGGAATGCCACAAGGAAAAACAATCGTCCTTGAAGATGTTACAACAACTGGCGGTTCACTAATAACAACTCTAGAAGGTTTAAAAGAAGCAGGTGTTGAAGTTAGCGGAGTAATAAGTTTGACAAATAGAATGGAAAAAAGAGATGATGGGAAAAGTGTAAAAGAAGCTATTGAGGAAAGGGGAATAAAATTTTACAATATGAGTTCTGCTCTTGATTTACTTCCAATAATGTATGGTGTTCTTTCTCCAGGAGAAGAAGTTGGAGCGGAGATAGAAAAAGAATTTGAAGAGTTCGGAGTTGAAAAAATAAAGTTGATATAATGAAAACAAATTTTATGGGAAAAGAAATTTCTGGACAATTTACAATTCCATCGGGAATAGTAACAACAAATACAAAAGTAATTAAAAAAATAATGGAAGAGATCCCAGAGATTGGAATAATAACAACAAAAAGTATTGGTCCAGAACAAAGAGCGGGAAACCGCGAACCAATAATTACACAATACGCTCCAGGTTGTTTTATGAATGCTGTTGGATTAACAAACCCAGGTTACAAAGAGTTTGCAAAACAATTAAGTGAATTAAAAATTCCAAAAGATAAATTTCTTTTAATTTCTATTTTTGGCGGTAATGAAAAAGAATTTGTTGAAGTAGCAAAAGAGTTAGCACCATACGCAGATGCACTAGAATTAAATCTTTCATGCCCCCATGCAAAAGGATATGGTATGGCCATTGGACAGGACCCAGTAGCAGTAAAAGAAATAGTGAGTGCAGTAAAAAAAGCAGTTAGTATTCCAGTTATTCCAAAACTAACACCAAATACAAATAATTTAGGAGAAATATCAAAAGCAGCTGTTGAAGGTGGAGCAGATGGAATATGTGCAATAAATACAGTGGGGCCAGGAGAATACACAGTAAATGGTTCACCAGTTCTAACAAATAAAAAAGGTGGGATGAGTGGTAGAGGAGTTCTTCCAATTGGACTTAAATGTGTTAAAGAAATAAGAGAAGCCGTAGATGTGCCAATTATTGGTTGTGGTGGAATAAGTGTTGCAAGTGATGTTATTGCTTACAAAGATGCTGGTGCAAATATTTTTGGAATAGGTTCAACCCTAGCGGGAATGTCAACAAAAGAAATGAAAGAATATTTTGCAGAAATTGAAAAAGATATTGAAAACGAGACAAATAATGCGATTAGTAAAATAAAAAAAATCGATATGGATTTTAAAAAGTTTAAATTAGTGAAAAATGAAAAGTTAGCAGATGATTTTTCAGTACTAACCTTTGATGAAAAAATAAATGTAAAACCAGGACAGTTCTTTTTTGTTTGGATTCCAGGTAAAGGAGAAAAACCATTCTCTGCACTTGATGATAATCCATTAACACTAGCAGTTCATAATGTTGGTTGTTTTACAAAAGAATTAGTAAACTTAACAAAAGGTGCTGAAGTATTTTTTAGAGGCCCTTATGGAAATGAAGTGAATGTTGAAAAGAAGGAAAAAATAATTGTTGTTGGTGGTGGAACAGGAGTTGCATCAGTTTACCAAATTGCAAGAGATTATGAAAATACAGAATTCTTTTTTGGAGCAAGAGATAAAGACCACTTATATTATACAGACAAAATAAAAGAATCTTCTCCACTGTTCATTTCAACAAATGATGGTAGTGTTGGAGAAAAAGGATTTGTTACAGAAATACTTGCCAAAAGACTTGAAGAATTAAAAGGAGAAAATATGGTTTTCTTTAATTGTGGTCCACTTGCAATGATAGAAGCAGTTGTACAAATAGAAAAACAATACGCGAGTGAAGAAAAAATATTTAGTTCAATAGAATTAATGACAAAATGCGGTATTGGAATTTGTGGAGCATGTGCAAATAAAAAAGGAAAAAGACTTTGTGTTGATGGACCTTATTTTGGTGAGGAAAAATGCGAATAGATACACACGTTCACTTTCGTGACGGGGATCAAAGTTACAAAGAAACAATTAAACATGGTTTAATGATTGCAAAAGAACAAGGGGTAGAGTATGTATTTGATATGCCAAATACACTAGAACCAATTCTTAGAAAAGAAGATGTTGAAAAACGTTTAGAACTTGTTCCAGAAAGTGAAAAAGGAAGATACTTTTTGTATATTGGAGCGACAATAAATGAAGATCAATTAAAAGAGGCAGTTTCTTTGGTAAATGAAAAAAAAGAAGTTATTGGAATTAAAATGTTTGCAGGAAAAAGCACTGGAGATCTTCAAATTCTTAGTGAAGAAGAACAAAAAAAAGTATATCAAATTTTAACAGATAATAATTACACTGGAGTAATTTCGATTCATTGTGAAAAAGAAGCTTTTATGACAGATACATTTGATCCAAGCGATCCAATTACTCATGCAACTTCTCGTCCAAAAGAAGCAGAAATAGAATCAGTAAAAGATCAAATAAGATTTGTAAAAGAAACT
>JABHJM010000051.1 GCA_018691995.1 Candidatus Iainarchaeum sp. | reverse complement strand
CGGAGACAACAACGCAAACTACTCAACCGACCTATTTCAAGGAAACGCACAAAACTTTGTAATCAACTCAGACGACCTATGCTCAACAGGAGACAGCGCAACAAAAACAATAACCATCACTTATGTTTCAAAAAACGGAATAACAAAAACAGAAACCTACCCCGCAGACACATTCTTTGACTGCGAAGAATACACAGTAGACCTACTCGCAAACCAATGCCCAAGCACCACCTACAGCGGAGACGCAACAACAAGTCAAGTAAAAACAGGAAACACATTCTACTCTAACACTTCAACCATCCTAACTGGAACAGGAACACAATACCTCTCAGCAGACACAAACGTTTTAACTGCAGGATATTATGATACTAATAATTTATCCACGATTGATACTGATTTGAATTCCGATAGCATTTTGAGCGGAGTAACAATATTTGGAGTAACAGGAATTATTGAAAGTGGATCAACTTTACATTCAGGACAGACATTATGTTATGGAGATAGTGGTGTTGGAGACCCTGGAGAACCTTGTCCAAAATCTGGTTTTGAAGAACAAGATGGAGATAATGATGGAACAGCAAAAGACTATACTTGTGATACTGATACTTGTACCGATAATCAAACTGGTTTAATGTGGTTTAAAGACCATTCACCACAAACAGCAGGAAATTGTAATCCAATGATCTGGGCAGATGCAATTGATTATTGTGAAGCATCAACAACAGGAAGTTATTCTAACTGGAGATTACCTTCGGTTATTGAGTTAATTACTCTTGCTGATTATAATTACCCTTCTTCTAGTTATTTGAACTCTGTTTTTACACAAACTGGTTGGGGTTCAACTTGCGAGTATTATTGGTCAAGCACCACTATTCCTAACAGTACGGGCTACGCGTACACCCTCGGTTCCGCCAATGGTTATATTAACTATGGAGAGGATAATAAGGAGGGTGCTGGCAATTTTAAGATTGGAGTTAGGTGTGTTCGTTCGGAATAATTTAAACACATTCCAAAAAATCATTCAACTTAAAACAAATAAAAAACCTTTTCTATTAAAATCTTTTTTTAAATTTCTTTAAAAGAAGCTTTTCTTATCCTATCCATTAAAGCCCTTCCAATTCCATTCTCAGTTACACTTTTCACATAAATTGTTTTTATTCCAAGAGAATCCATTTCACGAAACCAAGCAAACAAATTCTTTGCAAAAACCTTTTTTGTTGAATAATTAAACTGGATAATATTACTTGTTTTCGATAAACTTATTTTTTTACCACAAATTAAACCAACATTACTTTCTTTTCTAATTAACTTCTCAAGTTCTTTTTGAGAACCAGTAAAAAGAATAACTTTAGCTTCCGGAGAATAATGCCTATACTTCATCCCAGGGGAATGCGCAACTAACTTTTTTCCTTTTTGTTTCTTAAATACTGTAACATTATCCTTGCCCAAATTTTCTTTTAACTGCTCAAGAGTAACCGCCCCTGCACGAAATAAAATAAATGGTTTTTTCTTCATTTCAATAACAGTAGACTCAAGACCACAATCGCTTTTTCCTTCTATTATTGCATCAATTCTTCCATCCATATCTGCTAGCACATCTTTTGAATTTGTAGGAGAAGGTTTTCCAGCTAAATTAGCACTAGGAGCAACAATTGGACCAGCAAGACGAATCAACTCTCTTGCAACAGGATGCGAAGGCATTCTAATCGCAACCTCATTATTTGGATTAACAATTTTTTTCACTTTAGGCGTATTATGAAATATCATTGTTAATGGACCAGGCCAAAACTTTTTCATTAATAATTTTGCTTCACTTGGAATTTTTCTTGCATAAACACTCATTTGTTTTTTATCTACAACATGTATAATTAATGGATTATCAGCTGGACGATTCTTTGCTTTAAAAATTTTTTTAACAGCAGTATCTTTTTTGATACTCGCACCAAGACCATAAACAGTCTCTGTTGGAAAAGCAACAAGCCCACCTTTTTTTAGAATCTCTGCTGCAACTCTTAAATCTTTTTTTGATTGTGTCAATCTTTGAGTTTTCATAGACAAATGTTGTCCAAATAACAATAATAACCTTTTCTTCTAAAACTCTTTTATGAAATGTCTTGGAATTGAAAGCACAGCACACACTTTTGGAATTAGTATTGTTACAGAGAAAGGAAAAATTCTTTCAAATGAAAAAAATACGTATACTACAAAGAGTGGAGGAATGATTCCTCGTGAACTTACAGAACATCATTATTCTTGTGCAAAAAAAGTAATTGACAAAGCACTTGCAACAGCTGGCGTTACAATGAAAGATATTGATCTAATTTCATATTCACAGGGGCCTGGAATTGGAAATTCCCTTCGCGTTGGAGCAATTACTGCAAGACAATTATCATTGTTATTTAACATTCCTATAATTGGTGTTAATCACTGTGTTGCACATGTTGAAATTGGAAGAAAACTTTGTGACGCGGCTGACCCAGTAATGTTATATGCTTCTGGAGCAAATACTCAAATTATTTGTTTTGAAAATAATTACTACCGAGTATTTGGAGAAACTCTCGATACTGGAATTGGAAACTTTCTTGATACATTTGGAAGAAAGATTGGAATGGGTTTTCCTGCTGGGCCAGAACTTGATAAATTATATTACAAAGGAAAAGAACTAATCGAGATGCCTTACACTGTAAAAGGAATGGACTTAGCATTCTCTGGACTCTTAACTTCTGCAATTAATAAATTTAACAAAGTGAAAGGAAATAAGCAAAAAGAAAATGATATTATTTATTCAACTTTACACACTGCTTTTGCAATGCTTACTGAAGTAACAGAAAGAGCACTTGCTCACACAGAAAAAAAACAAGTTATTCTTGGTGGAGGAGTTGGATGCAGTAAACCTTTGCAAGAAATGGTTAGCAAAATGTGTGAAGAGCGTGGAGCTAAACTATTTGTTCCACCAAATTCAACTATGATCGACAATGGAATTATGATAGGGTGGCTCGGGATCCTAATGCACAAGAACGGCTATCGAACACCAATAAACAGTTCACAAATTAAACCTAAACAGCGTACCGACGACATAAAAGTTATCTGGCGTTGACAACCGGCCCTGTACCAAGTTCAGATTTATAAATACCCAGAGTCTAAATTTAAAATGTGTCTTAACAATTCAAAATTTATATCAATAAATCATAAAAATAACATTGAAATTCGTCTTCCAAATTCAAAAAAATCCTTTTTCATAAAAGATGAAACATATTATGCCGAATTAGCAGAGTTAGTAGAGATAATAAAAGTTGAGGGGTATTGCAATTCAAATGGCAATATTTCAATAGACAATAAAGATTTACCATTAAGTAACTTTTTTGAAAAGCTTTTACTAGCACACGAAATAGTTCCAGGAAAAAGAAAGTTAATTAAAATTAAATTGGAAGAAATAGATAAACACACTATTGTTATTTATGAAAATGGACAATCCAGAACTTTCCATATTGAAAAAGGATTTAAAAGTAATAAACCAAATAAAATTGTTTTTTCAACAGGCAAACAAAACTCGAACATAAGCGTATTTCAAAATAACAAGCATATTTTATCATTCAATTTAAAAGAAAAAAACCTGGCTTCAAAAGCAGTTAGTAAATATTTCACACTAAAATTTTCAAACAAAACTTTAGCAAATTATATGCGTCTTAAATTAAACGAAAGCTTTGGTTTTGACACTATTCGTGTCAACAAATTACTAATCAATTCTAATAGTTCCATCATCACCAAAGTTTTTGGAGTATTGGTTGATTGCGAGGGAAGTATTAGATTTAACAAAAAATCAAAACACTACCGAAATATAAATATAAGAATGAAAAATGAATTATATTTATCTGATTGGAAAAGACTTCTAAAAAAAATAAATATCAACTCAAACCTTAGGAAAGAAAAAGATCTGTGGAAACTAACAATAACCTGTAACCAAAACTTCAAAAAATTACATGATTTGGGATTTGAGTTACATCATTCTAAAAAAAGAACAAGGTTTAAAGAAATGTTAAACAGTTACCAAAAACACCAAGTCGAAAGAAATACCGCTTTAAACTATTATGAAAAACTTGTAGAAGACAACCCTGGAAGAAGTGCATTAGAACTCTCAAGGGCATCCAACAAAAACAAACGAACTGTTTCACATTATTTAATCAGACTTTTTAATTTAAATATACTTAGAAGACAATTAGTCACAAAACAAAAATTTATCTACTATCCTAAATAATGCATAAATCTAATAACAAAACTCCTTTGAACAAATCAATGATACTTCCAAAACAAAGAACTGATGATATCAAAGTTAATTGGAGATAGAAATATAAATTCTTGAGCACATAATCTTACTCTGAAAAGAACGACACTTCCTTCTAAAACAAAAAAAACAACAATTCGAAGAGTAAGAACGCCAGCTGTGAGATCTAGCAAACCTGTTCAAAGAAGGGTTTTGAAATTACCCGTAAAAACGATTGTTCTAAGTGTTGCAACATTATTATTACCTCACCTTATTCGAGCTGGACCAATTGGCCCTCCGCCAAATCCTGCAGCAAGGGCAAATATAAAAAGAAACCAAGTGGGAGTTTATCATCAGAGTAAAACAAGTGGAAATAGTGGATTCACAACTATACGGGCTGGAAAAAGATTGAAGTATGGAACTGTTTTTCATATTGAACAAACCCTTGGAAGACAAGGAAAACCAAAATATGCACAAGTAAGTGTTGCTAGTAGTGTTAAACTCCCAAGAAAATTATTATTACAACTTGGATTTCGAACACCTGAAATTGGAAAAGGAAAAAGTTTAACTAAAAGTGATTTTGGATTAATTCTTGCTACCGCTGGAGGAAAAACAAAATTAGAAGTACATGATATTGAAGGAGCAGGAACAAAATATACTGCTGGGAGAAAAATTGGAAAAAGAGGATTTGGAATTGATGCTGCGCTTTCTGAAGCTGGTTATTTAGAAAAAACAAAAACTGTTTCAGTTGGAGCTAATAATTTACAAAAGTTACTTGAAGGACATGGAGTCAATTTAGGAAAATTATCAACTAGTCTTGGAATGAACTTTCCAGAAGGAAAAAAAGGAAACGTGTATATTTCAATTGTAAAACCATTTGGAAATACTGCTATTGGAATACAGGGTAGAAGTATTGGTGGAGAAAAGGAAGCTGTCGCTGGCTTTGTTTCAATAAGCTGGTAAACAACTAAAAAACAATTATTTCTTTAAATCTTCAACTTTTATTTCTTTTAGCACAGTTCTAATTTCATTTAATTGTAATTGATACTGTTCCATTAATCTTCTATAAGTTACTTCATCCACTGTTCCTTTCAGATAAGCTGTTTCAAGGTTTTTCATTTTTGCTTTTAACAAATGTGCTTGTGAAACTTTATCTTCTTTCACATTACCTTTTTTATTTTTCTTCAAAAATACTACTCCGCCAATAACAATCACTACAATAATAATTCCAATTATCACAAATACTTCTGCACCAATTCCAGTAACATTATATTTTACACTTGGTTTAACCATTGGAATTGGTTCCCACACTATTTCTCCTGTTTCATAATTTGGAACCCCCACTGGATCATTCATTGGATAAAAAGAAGAAAGTTGTGCACCAGTTGGCATTTTAATTGTTAATTTATTAACAAGGCTTTCTTCATTTGCACTTTTTGTAAAATTCCATTCACGAAACGTTACTTCATAATTATTATTCCCTAAATTTGTTAATACCATATCTGTTAAAGCGCGAGATTTTATTGTAAGAATTCCTTCTTTATAATCAAAAGTACATTCTCCTCCACCTTGTGTGAAAAACCCCATCCCAACAAACATTGCATCTTGAAATGTTTTAAGAAATGATGAACAACTCGTTCCAACAATCACTGTGTCACTTCCAACACTTTCATTAATCCCACATTCTGAAAGTTGACTTATTAACACGGGAGCATCAAGTTCTAAATAAACATCTGCAAGTGAATCATCTCTTATTTCAAAACGAAGGTCAAATCTTGTTACATCATCTTGATTTATGCACACTGCATTTACCATTGAAGCTGTGAGTAATATTATTAGTAATATAATTATTTTTTTCATTAGCAGTATTAGAGTTTGCTGATTAAAAAACCTTTTCCTAGGAAAAATATAAAGTAATTTTTCACTATGAATTCTTTATACATAATGTACTTATTTTGATGAAAAAATCACTAATTTTAACAAAAATAGGCTAAAAAGTGCTCAAATTTTGGAGTTTTTCGCTTTTGGACGTATTATTTTCTTATATTACTATACCTTACGCTAGTTTTGATTAAAACTCTTTGTCAAAGAAGGATCTATTTTTTCTATAAAAGTAGAATACTGGAAACGCTGTTAGGAATACTAGCATACCAAATACAATTAATGGCATTTGTATAAATCCAAGATCTATTGGAGCCCAGTACTGTGTGGCAAACATTAGGAAACAAAATATTGCTCCAAGAGTTGGTAGAATCGGAAGCCAGCCAATATTTCCTGGAACACGAAATCCATCATCTTTCTTCTTTTCTTTTCGATTGTTATATCTATAAGCTATAAGTGCTCCGTTTACTGCGAAAAATACTAAAAATACTCCAAGGTTTGTTAGCGCTGCAACAACTCCAATTGAACCACTCAATGCAAATAATATTGAAATTACTCCAGCAACTGCAATTGCAATATAAGGAGTTTTATTTTTCTTATGAATTTTTGCTAAAGCTTTTGGCAAAGTATTTTCTCGCGCCATCCCATAAAGCATCCTTGAAGAAACAATTAACAAAATTAAAATTGTGTTAGCTGTTGCAAATAATGCAATGAAAGTAAATAGAAGCCCACCTATTGGATTTGCAAGTGCAGTTGAAGCTACTAGTGCTAGTGGACCTTCACTTATTGAGTGTCCAGCACTTGAAGCTGCAAGCTCAGCTGCTGGCACAACACTTATTGCTACCACTGCAACTAAAACATAAATTATTGTTGTAACAATTAAAGAAATAAGTAAAGCTAGCGGAACTGTTTTTTTTGGATTTTTTGTTTCTTCTGCAATATTTGCAATATCTTCAAATCCTAAATATGCAAAGAAAATTAATGCAGCTGCTCCTAAAATTGGTGCGAAAAAATCCATTGAAAATGGAGTTGCTCCGCTTGGAACACTTAACAAATCAACTGACCCAATAAATGACAATCCAATTATTATTATAAAAATTAATCCGCCCGCTTCTATAATTGTAAAAATTGTATTGAGTTTTGCACTCTCTTCTATCCCGCGAAAATTTATAATTGAAAGAATTACTATTACTGCTATTGCAATAAATATTGGGTTTCCAATTCCAAATATTTTAAAGTAAGTTGAAAATCCTAGAGCAACTGCTGCTGCACTAATAAAACCTGTTAGAATTGTCATATACCCTATGAAAAATGCAAGGGCCTTTGATTTTGTTGTTTCTTGAACGTATACAAATTCTGCTGCACTTTTTGGAAATAATTTTGAAAGTTCTGCATATGAAAGTGCAGTGAACGAAGCTATTATTGCTGAAACTACAAATGCTAACCATACTGCATTTCCTGCCATCCCTGCTGCTTCTCCAATTAATGCATATATTCCTGCACCAAGAATTATTCCAATCCCATAAATTGTTGCTTGTTTAAGAGTAATGCTTTTTTTTAGAGTATCCATTGGAAGTTTTTGTGGATCTGGTGTTGCTTTTTTATGTCTCATTTAATCACTTACTTCTTTTTTTTATTTAATCTTTTCCTATGTTTTGTTTTGTTCTTTTTCCAAGTTTGTTTTTTCTTTCCACCAATTCTAATTGTCCCTGTTTTTTTATTAGTAATTCTACGTGTAGGGAATAATCTTTTAGCTGGAGAAATTCTTTTTAATCTGCTTTCTCCATATACTGCTTCTCGAAATGGTTTTGTTTTTGAGAAAAAATAAAGTCCAAATATTAAAACTATGAAAAATGTAATATAATTCCATGGCCATGGAACTATGTTTACACTTGGATCAAGATATACAAAAATTGCAACTGCTAGCATTATTGCAAAAATAAATTCAACAAAAAGTAGAGTTATTACTTCTCTATCCATTCCAAAGAATTTTTCTTTACCTGTGCCAAGAACTATTTTTGAAAAATCTGAATGAATTCTTATAACTTTTTTATCTTTCATTGAAATTGAAACATATAAAATTACTAAAGTTAAAATTGAAGCAACAAACCATAGTATGTTTTGTGGTAATACTTGTTGTGAAAAAATTGATAATTTTCCATAACTAAAACTCATTCCAAGGACTTTGTATAATTGTATTACAATTAAAAACACTAAAAATACTTCACTAGCAACAAAAAACATTGCATTCTTATCTGTTGAAAAAATATTTCTTTTCATGACTAATGAAAGTTATTATAGTAATTAAACCTATCTGTCTGCTTTTTAAGGAGCAAAGAATTAATATTAATTATGAGAAGACGAAAAGTTTTAAAAACTTTAATTGTTGGAGGGGCTGCTGCTGCAATGATTCATCCAACTTCTCGAAAAAAAGTTATTAAATTTGGAAAAATGAGTGTTGATGTTTATAAGAGAACTTGTATTTCTCTTTCAGAAAAAAAGAAAGTAAGTCCAAAAAATATGGCTGAGTTAAGACCCTTTTTTAATTTTTCTTCAAAAAAAGAAGAACAAGAATTTGAAAGAGAAATTCTTAAGAATCTTCAAAGTCGACGAGAAAAAGAAAAAACATTTTTACCTTATAAAATTGTTGGTGAAGAAATGCAAAAGCAAATTTTAGTGTTGACTAAGAGAAGAAGAGTGTTTGCTAGTGAATATTTGAAAAATGCTAGTTTTGAAGGAAAGAATTATACTCGTGCAGAAGTTGGTAGAGCACTTATTAGATATTTTGAATTAAATAAAAAAGATCGTCGGGTTCCTTCTGAAATTGAAATTCGAGATATGATTGACAATGGTGTAGAATACCGCTAAATGTGTTCTACATAACTAGTTATATGCCTCTTTAAGGGTAGAATGGGCCAAAATATCGATTGTATTGAATAATTTAATTTTTGTGTTTATTTGATTTATTGCTAGTGGAAGCTCTGTACACCCAAGTATTACTGCTTGTGCGCCTTCTTCTACATAATTGCTTATTATTGATTTTAAATCATTTGTATGAGTAAAATTATGTTTTGCCCCCATTACTGTTTCAATTACTTCATTAATCTTAATTTGTTGAAAAGAATTTGGAGAAATTGTACTTATTGGCAGATTTTGATAGAGTCCAAGATCAATTGTTGTTTTTGAAGCTAAAATTCCAACACACGAAAGCTTTTCTGCAAGAATTTCTTTTTTTGTCTCATCAATTATACTTAATATTGGAATTTTTACTATTTCTCGCATTTCTTCGATAAAATGATGAACTGTATTACCCGGAATTACAATAAAATCTGCACCTGCTTTCTCAAGATTTAACACTCATAGAGATTAATTGTTTTTTTACTAAATTTGGATCAATTATTCCAGTTTCGTTGAATCCTTTCAATCCAATACTATGAAGTAAGATTTCTGGAAAATCTGTGTCCTGGATTGCCCAATATTTTTTTTGAGCTAAACTTATTAGAGATGAGTAGAAATTAGCGCTGGCTCCTGGGACCCATGCCACCTAAAATACCTATTTTTTGCATTAATAAATAGCGTAGCTGTGAATTAATAATAAATCACTGCTCAAAAGTGTAATTATAATACATTATTGTCGTGCTTGTTTATGTTCAACCATCATGCACTTATCCATTATTAGGCCAATATTTGCTTCTTTTGCCACTTTTTCTACTTCTTCGTTGCTAATTCCAAGTTGGAGCCACAAATACTTGGTTTTGTTTATTACTTGTTTTGCAATTATTGGTGTTTCTTCACTTGGACGAAAAACTAGAACTAAATCTACTTTTTCTTCTAATTTTAAAAGAGATGGGAAAACTTTCTCCCCAAGGATTTTTTCCGCAACAGGGTTTATTGGAATTATTTTATAACCCACTTCTTGTAAATATTTTGGAACAATGTGTGCTGCTTTTTCTTCATTGCTTGAACATCCAACAATTGCAATTGTTTTCGTTTCTTTTAATATTTCTTCAACTAAATTCTTATACATAACTCATCCTTCCCAGTAAAAAATATCATCAACTTTAACTTTGAAAAATCTTGCAAACTTCATTGCAATTTTTATTGAAGGATAATGTTTGCCTTTTTCAATAAATAAGACACTTTCTCTACTAAGTCCAATTATTGTAGCTAGTTGTTCTTGGGTTAAATCTTCTTGAACTCTGTAGAGTTTTAAATTATTTTTTATTATCGGCATGTTAAACAAAATAAACAAAAAGTTAATAAATCTTAACAAAAAGTTGAATTTATTTAACTAATAATTTTTTGTGAATTTTTCAAAAAAACACTAAAAAAGTTAAATAAACTTAATAAAAAGCACAATATTTTTAATAAAAAGTGGAATTATTTTAACTCTTTTAGGAATGCTTCAAAGTCAGTTTGTGTTGCAAGACCTTTTCCAGATTTTTTACTTTCATTAACATATTTTTCAAAAGTATCAATTCCAAAATCAGCCGGATCTAAAGATTCTTTCCAAGATCCTTGTGCTTTTAACTGATTAACTTGCTCCTCGATCTCAGACACTTTCATAAGAGTTCTTTCTCTTTTTCCAATATATGAAGAACCAAAAAATGAATATCCTCTCTTAAATGCATCAGCAACATAACGCTCACCATTAATTGTAAATGAAACAATTGTATGAGGCATCCCTAAAACTCGCCCATCTTTTCCACGAGTGTGGGGTGAAATAGTTCGCACTGCACGAACATTTGATATTTTTCCACTTGCTGGTGTTGCTGCTCGAAGAAGAGCAACAAGAGTTGCAGCATATGTTTGACACCCAACAATTCCCCTTTTTGGACCTTTAAAAGTTGGAATTGGTTTTCCAGCAACAATATCGTCCGCTGTTTGTTTATTATAAAATCTCACTGCGGTTTTATTTGCTACTTCCATAAGTTGGATTTTTGTTGCAAATGCAACCATATTTCTTACTGCTTGTAAAGCTGGGCGCCCAGTAGATAAATGATGAGCTTTAACTTTTACACGCGGAGTTCTAACAGCCCATTTTCTTGACAAATATTGTCCCCTTCCAAGTAACCTAATATTTCTTTGAAGCCAAGACCTACCCTTTTCATTAAAGAATAAAGATTCTTGATGTTTTATTGCTTCAGCTTCTCTTAAACTATATGCTTCTCTCACTTGTCTTACAAAAGGTTTACGTTGTCTCATATTACAATACTATTTAAAGAAGAATAAAAACTTATCCAATTAAGTAGACATATAACCTTTTGTGTTCTTCTCTTTTGTATGATAAAAGGAATTCTTTTTGATCTTGGTGGGGTCGTTGCATTTAATCATTTGGATGAACAACTTGACCATATGGCAAAAGAGCTAAAAATTGATGCAGATGCTCTTCGTGAACTTGAAAAAATCGAACATGAAAAACTTGTTCTTGGAAAACTCTCTGTTAAAGAATTTTGTAGTTCTATTAGAAATAAATTCGAACTTGAAAAAGACAGTGCTACTTTAGTTCTTATTTGGGAAAGAATTTATGAAGAAACTACTGATTTAAACCGAGACTTAGTTAGACGAATTATTGAACTTAAAAAAATATACAAAGTTGGACTTATTAGCAATATTTTTGATATTACTGCTACACACCATCAAAGACAAAAATTATTTTACTTTTTTAAACCCGTAATTTTATCTTGTAGGAGAGGAATTGCAAAACCTGATATTAAGATGTTTGCTACTGCAATTAAGGAAATGGAACTTAAAGGAAAAGAAGTACTTTACATTGATGATAGTGAAGACCATATTAAGGTTGCAAAAGAATTTGGAATGAAAACTGTTTTATTTGAAGATAATACTAAACTTTTTAAAGAACTTAAAAAACTTAAAATTAAATAATTATTTCAATTACTTTTTATACTTCTTATCTAAATAATATTTATGGATAACATAGTTGCCATTGTTGCTGCACACAATGAAGAAGGAACAATAAGAAATACCTTACATATTTTGAAAGGTTTTAAAAAAAGGGGGATTATCCACAATATTCTTGTTGTAAACGATGGAAGCACTGATGGAACTCTTGAAGATGCTCACCTTGCAGATGTCAAGATTATTTCTCACCAAAAACAAAGCGGGAAAAGAAAAGTTTTCTCAACTGGAGTAAGACGTGCTCATGAAATGGGAGCAACTACTATTTTGATGCTTGATGCTGATATTGTTGAATTTTCAGAAAAAAGTGCAAAAGAAATGATTGCTGCTGTTAGAAATCCAAAAAAATGTTTAATGGCTACCGCTCAACAATATGAACCTTCAGTGTATAATGATTTTGGAGCGGTTGATGGTCGTGTTACTGACCCTCACTCAAATGCTCAAAGAGCAATTAATATGCAAGCTATGGAACCACTTCTTCGGGGAAATAAGAAATGGATTGATATTATTGAAAAAAATACTAAAAAAAAGTGGGGACTTGAATATGCTCTTGATAGACTTATTCCAAAAAACAAAAAAGTGTTTTTAAGAAGTGCCTCAGTTACTACTCGGCCTGCTTTTCGCGATCAACATAAATATGAAATTGAACGTGGTGGTCTTCGAGACTTATTTTTTCAACAAAGAAAAGATAGATTATATGTTGACAAGGTACTTGATGCAAGACAAAAGCTTGCATGGAAAAAAAAGAAACACCGAAATAGTAGAATAAGAAATTTTTTGAGGCTACGAAAATGAGTAAAGTAGTTGCAGTAATTATTGCAAGAGATGAAGAAGCTAACCTACCAAAGACAATGCAAATTTTAAATGACCACAAAGCAAATGGATTAATTGATGAAATTGTTGTTGTGAATGATGCTAGTCGTGACAAAACTGCTTCAACTGCTAGAAAACTTGGAGCAAAAGTTGTTACCCATAAAAGGGTGGGTGGAAAAAGAAAAGCATTTGTTACTGGAGTGTTAAAAGCAAATGAACTTGGAGCTACTACAATGTTAACTCTTGATGCGGATATTGTTAATTTTTCTCAAAAAAGTTTGAAAAAAATGCTTAAAACTGTGAAAGACCCTAGAAAATGTTTGATGGCAACCGCCCAACAACACGAAGCAAGAAGAATAAAAAAAGAACTTGGAAGATATGGTGCTGTTGGAAATATTTATTCAAATGCAATTCGTGCAATTAATATGACTGCATTAGAACCTTTAATGCGAGATAATACAAAATGGATTGTGCCCCTAACTTTAGGAGTACATGATAAAAATTATAGATGGGGACTTGAATACGCTCTTGAACAATTAGTTCCAAAAAACAAAAAAGTTTGGTTAAGAGATTGTCCAGTTTATACAAAAGAAGCATTAAGAAAAAGTAAAAATAGTAAAGATCTTCTTAGATTACTTAAACAACAAGTTGGATCTAGAAACCTTATTGATAAAATTTTTAAGAAAAGAAATGAGGATGCAAGGTTACGTCTTAAAATGCGAAAAGGAAGAAAAAGTTAAACTAGTCTAAAATAACTTCCAATTATTTTTACTTGTTGCGGAGTTAAAGAAACTTCTTTTCTTAAATTTTCTGCTTTTTTTAATCTGTCAAAAGCTGCTCTAAATGTTGGGTGATGGTACGAGTCAATAACCATTTCTCCACTTTCAACTGCAAAAATTATTCTTGATAATTGTTCAGCAACAACTTGATTTTTTTGATGTTTACTTTGAGTCCATTTTACTAAATTTAATTTATTTAGTCGTATCCAATCACTAAGCCTTACTTCTGGATTTCTTGTGTGGGATGGGTTCTTTGCTGTTTTTGTATATCTTGTTGCTGTTTTCATTCTTTTTTGAAGTTCAGCAATTTTTTGTGCTTTAGTTAAACCCCCTGGTAAGGGTTGTTTGTATTTTGGAGTTGTTTTTCTTCCAGCCATGTATAAGTATTGTTTTTTTACATATTTAAGGCTTTTGAAAAGGGAAGAATTATAAGGAAAAAAAGACATTTATAATTTATGCCAAAAGCTAGATCTGGAAATAGTGTTCATAGAACAAATGCAAGAAAAGGGCAAAATGTTACCTCAGCAGGAGTAATTAGTGCAAAGAGAAAAGCAACTGTTTTTGATTGGGAAGAAGCTTCAAGAAAAGAACGGGCGTTTAAAGCAAGAGCTAGTCAGAAAACTTTAAATGCAAGAGCAACAGCAAGAGTGAAAAAAAGAAAGCAAACTTCTGGTCCAATATTATCAGAAATTGAATTTGTGCACGAATATAGTGTTCCAAAAAAAGGTTT
>JABHJM010000048.1 GCA_018691995.1 Candidatus Iainarchaeum sp. | reverse complement strand
TGGAGCTCGTGCTTTTATTTTACCGGGAGTTACAATTGGAGATAATGCAATTGTTCCTGCAAATACAACTATTTACAAAAGTGTGAAGGAAAACAATATTGCATACGGTTCTCCATTACAATTTAAAGATTTTACTAAAAAGAAAAAATAATTATTTCTTTTTTTCTTTTACCATTACAATTGAAACTATAATTAGTACTAAAACAATTACAAACAAATTTGAATCAGGAATACTTGATGCTCCTTCATCAGTTATTCCAACTCCAAGTTTTTTTGAACAAGTATCTGACGCGTGAGTATAATCAAATTCAACACCATAAGCTCCAATCTCAATTGAATCCATAACTGCAACATAAGTGCTTGGAATACTTGTACAATTTATTGCAGGAGAAATTGGAACCAAGTTAACTATTTCACCATCAGAATCCTGGAATGTAATATTATTAATTGTTGAATCATCACTACATACAAATTGGAAAGTAACCTTTGTTTGTGTCTCTTCTATATTCGCATCAAGAATTATTGGAACAAACCCTGCTAAAGCACACGAATCTGTTGGTGTTGGGTCAGTAGGATCTTCACCACAATTTGTTACTGCAACGACTTGATCATAATTTCTTGTATAAGTACATTCAAGGTCTTGAGAATTATATGTTCCACCATATTCTAATTCTGCAGAATAAATTGTATTAACACTTTTATCAATCACTGCATATACAAATTGTTTTTCATTATTACAATCATTTACTTGATTTGTTAATGAACTTCCAATTACAAAATCATTTTCTTTAATCAAAATACTATTTATTTGAACTAGCCAATCTTCATTCATCTCAACATGCTTATCACAAGTAACTTCAAATACAACTGAAGTTTTTCCAACTGGATTATCACAATCAACACTCACAACATTTGCATCAAAACCAAGATCCTCACACACTGGTTGGAAAGGAGTTTCATCACTATTATAATCTACAAATGGAGAGTATTCCATCCCGTCAAAACTTCTTCCTTCAAAAGTAAATTCTCTTTCTCTTAGAAGAGGAATTGAAAAGAATCTAATACCATCATCTGGTTCATTAAAATCTCCAAGAATTAAATTAGTTCCATAATCATTATCCACTGGAGGATAAAACTTTTCATAAATTCTACCATAATAATTTAGAACTTGTCCACCTTCTAATGAATCAAACACATCTGGATCATTTGATTCTCCAATTGTTGTCCCAAGTCTTGTTCCATTACCATACCTATCAAGCACACCTTGCGAAGGCATATATGGAATTGTGTTTACTACTTCAATAAAACCATTTGGAGGAGTAGTGTCTCCTTCAAGTAGCCCTTTTATTACCCACGATGAATCATTAAATGAAACTAATTTATCTTCTAAGAAAGAATCACCAACTGTTACCCCACAATAAAATCTTGTTCCAACAGGATAAGTGTGGTTTGTTCCTGGATACTTACTAATTGTGAAATATTCATTAATTGTGCTTCCACTATTCATTGTATTAACTTTATTTCCAACAAATACTTTTTCTGCACCTGATTGCTTCGCATACAAAACAACATTGTAATCCAATTGACTAGTACTTCTACCATCTATATTGTCTTTATCATGTGCTACAAAAGAACATAATACTCTTTCATAAGCATCTGCCCCTCCAAAATGATTTTTTATCCATTTTGTACCATTAAGTGCACCAACAGTTGATGCATTATTTATGTCAATTGAATCAATCACTGGAAGACATTCAACATTTGTTGAATCAACTGTTGATTCACCATCATTAACTCTTAAAGAAACACAATTGTCAACACTCCTATCAAGACCTGTTTTCAAAATAGTCCTACTTGTTGAAAGCGCTGGAAAGGTAGACTCGTTTGGCGAAAGATATGCTGAATAATAAATTGTCTGACCTCCACTAAATCCAGTGTCTGGGTCAAGTGGAATTGCAATTGTTAAATTTAAATTCCCATTGTCAATATTTCGATTATTAATTGTACTTAATTCTGGAATTGACGGGGGAGTATTTATTACAGTTATTTTTGGACTGTCACTTGTTGGTTGATAAACTGAAAGGAGTGACACTGCTTCTGCAGCATCAAAATCATTATCCATTGCAACAAGCCTTACATTTGTATTGACTGCTGGAGAACAACTTACTTTTGCAGTTGCTGTAGCATTTGCTGTTCCAATCCCACTTATTGTTTGTTCTGTGAATGAACAAGCACTTTGATTATCAATAAACCATTCGCATGTTGCAATGGCCCCATCACTATCAAAACAAGAACCACTTATGTCAATATTAGCACCTACTTGTCCTGAATAAGGGCCCATTATCGAAACTCTTGGCGCTTCATTTGCAATTGGAATATAGTGGCAGGCAGCATCACAGATTTGTGCACCATATTCCACACAAACATTTCTATTCGCTTGCCATTCATATCTTAGACACTCTTTTGCATTTTGAATACATTCCATTCCAACACCATTGTCTTTGAAGCCATCACAATCATTATCTATCCCATCACACATTTCCGTCGGAAAAATACAACTACCATAACTCCCAGCAGAACAAGTTTGTGTTCCACCACCGCAAGTATCAATTATTCCATTAATGTCAATATCAACTGAACATGTTTGGAACAAAGAAGTTCCGTCAGTATTTTCATCTACAAGAGTGTCACAATCATCATCTACATTATTACACGTCTCATTTCCTTGAACACAAAAAGAGTAAGTCATAGAATTTTTTGCTGTTGTTTCATGATAACATGTTGACGAATCACTACATCCAGGATAGTCATTTGAACACCATAACCCATCAAAAAAATTACAACCTCTGATTTCACCATATGCTGTGTCAGAACATTTTGGGCCTTCTCCTACCCAGTTAGCTGCCCAGTAAGCATTCCAATTATGCTGACTTGTTCCAAAAGTTGTCTGTGATTCAATCACAACATTCCCATAGTATGAATCTTCTAGCTCAACTTTTAGTTCATGCGGACCATAAGATATATTTGTGTAGGTCGCTGTTAAATCTGTCTGAGACCCATCCGGACACTTATGAGGAGTTGGACAGGTTGGACAGGTGAATGCTTGATCACAAATTGTTTTTTCTGATGCATTATCTAATTTTAATCGGACTATGTCATCCAGTTGTGTAAGACTAAAAGATATTGAATCACCTATATATATTCCAAGATCATAAGCATAATCATTTAGATTACAATTTTCTTTTGTTGGAGGATAGTATGCTGAAAAAATTATCGGCATCAACAGAAGAAATATCATAAAAAACAGCAACATAAAATTTAGTTTTCTCATTTTTTCACCTACAATGATTCCCCTGAGCCTGTTGCCCCTTCTTCATCAGTAACTACTAGTCTACAATAAATTTCTGACCCCACTGGAATTCTTTTTATTAATTCAAAGTTTTCATATTTTACTCCACTTCCTAAATCACCGGTTGTAATTGAAATATAATCTGTAACATTAGTCATACTTACTCTTGTACCGCTTGGCAATTTATATTTTAAAGAAAAAGAATAATTAACTATTACTCCCTCAGAACCATCATTTCTTTCATCGCTTCCAGAACCATAACACTGAACAATTTCTTTTGTTTCAGCACTAAGCCTATTTCTTAAAGTAATATCAGTTGTTGGTGGATTTCCTGTTCTTGTATTAGGATTAGTTATTGCAATTGAATTAACCACTGGTGGAGGGTTTGGATCAGTACATGTAAAGTATCTTGTTGTTGATGTGCTTGACGCATCACAGTGACAACCATTAACAAGACTAGCTGTTATTTTGAAAGATTTCTGTCCTTCTGGACCAGAAACTGGAAATGATTTTTGGTAAGGCCCCCAACAAAGTTTGTCCCAATTGTGTCCTTGATCACCCATACGAGAACTATAAACCAGAGTATTTGTTGGATAGTAAATTCTAAAGTATCCGCTCATTCCATTCATACATGTTCCACAATAGACACATGCTTTTGCCCTAACTGTTTGATTGTCTCCGCACCAAATATTACTTGAGTATGAAAGTCCTTCAATTTTTGTTGTTGATGGCCTGCCCCCACTATGACCAAAAACAAGTAAAGAAATAAAAACCAAAATTAACAACAGCATAATTTTTTGAGAAAATGCCTTACCCTCTCGATTCATTTAGAATCACCTTTCTTTTTCATTAGAACAAAACCCACAACAATAATTATTATTACAATTAATGCAATTAAAATGATTGGTATTTCTCCATTTTCAGGAGATTCTACAAATGGTTTGTTTTCATCAGGCGAAGTATCTTTTATGGAAGTGAAAAATTCTCCTGAAACAATTTTTGATTCATTTGTAATTTCAAAAGTTTTTTGATCTAATAGTTCTTCTTCTTCACTTTCGATTGAAACTAGAATATTCTTTACTTTTAATTCAGAAGGAATTAATTCGGTAAATTTCACAACTGAGTTTTCTTGAGAAGAAACATCAATTTCTTTTTCTAATGTATATTCATTTTCTTCTCCAACAATTGTTGCCATAACTTTTATTTTTTTAGAACCTGTTGGAACCCAAGACACTACTTCAACTTCTAAATCAACTGGAGCAAGCGAAGTATAATAATTTGTGCTTGATCTTATTTCATCAATTCTTGAAAAGAATCCTTTAACTAACCACCTTGCAATTATTGATTTTGAAATTTCTTTTCCTTGAGAGTCAAACAATTTCATTTCAACTTCATACGGTCCTGCTTTTGTCCATTCTCCTGGAAGGAGTTCATAAATTACTGATTGTCCTTTTTCAGAATCTTCTGAAATTGTTAGTCCTTTTTTTCCATAACTGTGAACTAATTGTTTTTCAAAACTAACACTGTAAACATTTATTTCTGCAATAATATTTTCTTTTAAAATTCTTTCTTTGAATTTTAAGTTTTCTTCAAGCGGAATAATTATTTGTGGTTTTTCTTCTTTTTCAATAAACCATCCAAATAATAAAGAGTCATAACCATTTGATGTTTTGAAGTAACCTCTTAATGCTGGAACAAATCCACCTCTCCCAGTCATAAAAACAGCATTATTTGCATAATCATCTCCAAGTGGAGTTCCTTCCTCGTCAAGAATGTAAAGAATCAAAAAATATTTTCCGTTTTCAATTGTTTCTGGAGGAGTATAATTTAAGTCAAGAACTGATATGCCCTTAGGATTTAGTTCAGCAATTTTTCCTTTTCCACTTATTACATATTCTAGTGGTTCAAAAAGAAATCCTTCTTCTGCTAAAGCATCTCCATGAAAGAGAGCAATTTCATAATTTATGTTGTTGTAAAACTTTTCAGTTGTGTTTTGGATAACTGTTTTTACATTTAATTCTCTTGTTGACATATCGAAAGTAGTGCTGTCAATCGTTACACCAAGTGGCGGATTTCCAGAAATGTAAATGTCTTCCGCATATGCGAACATACACATTAAGAGTAATACCCCCAATACTAAAAATTTCTTCATCAAAACACCAAAACCTTGCCAGATTAATGTTTTAACTCATTAATAAAGTTTTTGAACGCTCTAAAACAGTGCTACCAAAGGTGCACATTTTTACTGAATTTTTTTCTAAAAAATTCAGGCAAAGGAGGGAAGACCACCAACTCATACTTTTGGGGTTGGGTGTTGGCGCATGAAATAGACTTTGCGTCCACTACGGACACGAAGCAGGTGGCCCTCTCTCACAAGTTTACTTAGCCGTTGTGACGCGGCATTTGACTTTCTATAGGCAAGTCTCTCCATTACATCTTTTGCACTTACCTGACCAATTTCATCTACAAGTTGTAAAATGTGTTGGTCTGGTTCAGGCAAAATTTCCTCTGTGTGTGTGTTGGGTTTCGAGGAGACGTTGAGAAGTTCTTGTATTTTGGTAAATTTCTCTTCTAATCCGCGTAAAATCTTATTAGTCTCTTCTCTCTCTTTTGTGAGTTTGTAGAGTAATGCGGCTAGAAAAGCAGGATTAGTTGATTCCTTCAAAACTTCTTGCATATCTGTGCTAAGGTCGCTGAACTCGGGAGATATACGCTTTACGGCGTTAAGGTCTGTCAGCAGTTTTTGAGCGTCATACGCTTGGTCTGAAGTATCATGACTATTCATACTGTATCATGATAGTCTCATGATGTATATATATGTTTCGATTAGAAATAGTAACTTGGGAGCACCTAATACTCTGAAATCCTAACTATTTGACCCTTGTGGTCTATCTTTTAACGTTTTTCCACTTTTTTATGGCTAATGCTAATTCTGAGTGGGTTTTAGCATATTCCTTCGCTGTGATTCCAAGCATTTCTGCTTCAAGAGCTTGTCTCATTGCTTTTGCTCCAGCATATGTTCCACCAGGGTGACCGTGGATTCCTCCACCTGCTTGAATAATAATATCTCTACCCATTGCATGAACTAATGGAGAAATCTTTGTTGGATCAAGTCCACCTGAGCATACTGCAAACATTGGTTTTAAATCATGCCAATCTTCTTGAAGTCTGTGCCTTGCTATGTCTTCTGAAATAATTTGTTGTTCTATTTCTTCTCCAACCATTGTAACTTCTTTTTTTCCTTCATACATTTTTCCAACAATTCCACCAATGTGAAGTTGGTCAATTCCAATTAATCTACAAAGTTTTGCTACTACTAGCATACTTATTCCATGTTTTGGATCTCTTGTGAATGCTGCATGCATTGCACGATGCCCATGCCAAATAAGTTTTAGATCCATGTCAAGCAGAGCCTGTACTCCACTCCAACCAACAGTTAATACATCAACCATTGCAAATTCTCCACCATGTTTTATTACTTCTTTTGCTCTTCTTATCATTTCTGGATACGGAGCAGTAACATTTGCAAGATACGCCTTTTTCTCCCCTGTTTGTTTTTCTGCACGTCTTTTTAATTTAAGAGTTTCACGTATTCTCTTATCAAAATTATTAAATGGTTGTGAAGTTAGGTTTTCATCATCCTTTACAACATCGCACCCTCCAAGCCACGATTCATATGCAACAGTTGCATGTTGTACTTCATTTAGTCCAACTTTTGGTTTTACAATAGTTCCTATTAATGGCCTATCTTTTACTCCAAGCATTTTTCTTACACCATGAACACCATATCTTGGACCTTTATAGTGTTTCATATAACAATCTGGAAAATCAATATCCATTAGTTTGATATTTTTTACATCACTCATTCCAAATAAGTTTCCTGCAATTGCACTCATGATTTGCGGAACGTTTAATTCTTCAAATAAGTCTTTGTGATATGCTACTTTATAAATTCCTGTTTTTTTGTTTAAGTAAAATATTTTTGGTGCGATTTTTTTGAAAAGAGACGGAGTCATTGTTCCAATATCGGTCCAGGTTCCAATGCTTGATTCACTTGTTGCTCTTTGTGCTGCACTTTCAAAAGTAATTCCTTTTGCAGGCTCAACAAAAAACTCACAAACTAAATCATTTTTTGTTTTTTTATAATTTAGGTCAATATAACCTTCATATTCTCCAACTCTTTTTTTTACATTTTTCATAATATCACCAAAAACTTCTTTACAAATAACACTTTTCTAATTTATATACTTTTTGTGTTTGGAAAAAATAGAAATTAGACGTTCTGTTAAGAACGCCTTAAATTAGATTTATTTCTTGATTACGATTTCGATTGCTGAAATTTTTAGTGGACGTCCATCGTCTGTTTCAACTTCTTCTGTTGAAGTGTTTATTGCTTCAAGTTTGATTTCTTCTGATTTGCTTTTTACAATTTCAAGTACATCTACTGCTCTTGAAATACTTTTTCCTCTTGCTTTTACTCGAACTTCTTTTGCACCTTCGCTGAACTGAGTAATAACTGCTAACACATAAGCCATCACTCCTTTTTTTCCAACATAAACAAAGTAACCTTCCTCTTGTTTTGTTGTTTTGTCTTCTGCACTTTCATCCTTTTTTGTCATGATTGATTCCTCCAAGAGATTTTACTTAATTAAGAGAAAAACTATTTTAAATGAATCTTTTGAAAACCAAGTGAAGCAAAGCTTCACGGGTGCGATGAACTTATTGTTCACCACAAGAATTCATCAAAAAATGTGCTAAAGCACAAGCAATATTTTTAGAAAGAGTAAAAGATAAAAATAAGAATTAAAAAAAAATAATTGGGCTGCCAGAGGCGCCCAAAGTGTGAACTGATTTCTCAGTTCAAGGAGTGAAAAGGGAATGATTTTACATCCCCTATTTCTCTTTCATTATTTTAAATACATTATTGTATTTTTGAACACGTTCATTGTCAGACCTGGGTCATAATTGAAGTAAATTACATTTCCAAGTGGAAAGTTCTTTTTCTCCAAAATTGCCGGGAATGATTGTGGTGTGTTCTCAGCTTTTATATATGCAATTGTTTTTGCTCCTTCATTCGCTTGAATAGAAAGAGTTGTCATTGCATATGGCGCTTCATCCAAAGTTGGAGTCATTTCTGTTCCAAGCATTATTGGATGATCATAGTCTTGTCGGTAAATTCTTCCAACAACACTCATTTCTTGTCCTGGTTTACATGAAGGAATGCTTACACTGTTTGGTACACATTCTGCTGGCATTGTATTGCCAAAGTTTGCTTTCCAGCCAATAGCATCTACTGCCGTTAGTCCTCCAAAACCAACACTTTGTTGAACTCCAGAGTTCATAACTAAAATTAGTTTTCCACCCTTGTCAACATACTTTTGAATTGCTTCTCCTAATCCTACAGTAACACTTTTGTCAGCTGAAAGACTTTGGTCAAGAATTACAATATCATATTGTTGTAACTCCTCAGAAGCCGCGTTTCCGAATGTTGAAGCATCCCTTATATTATATCTCAAAAAGTAATTCAAATTATCTAAAACAATTCTCTCTCCAGTTGATGGAACACCAATGAAAAGTACTTGTTTAGATGAACTTCCTCTTGGAAGATAAGGTACTTCGATTACACCGAAATAGTTTAGTGAGGCAACTCCAATTATTACTAGTAATAGTAATGGAATTAAACCTTCTAGATTAAATCTGCTCATACCGCCACCCATTGGGGCCGCACCAGCATCTCCACCTTCATCATACATCGTTCTTCACTCCTTTCAATTAATCTGTTAATATATATTTGTCTTCTAATGTTTTTAATCATTTCGCTAGAAGTCATTGAGAAAATAATGCTCTCCCCATTAATAAACCTTACTACAAAGCCGGATTATTTCCCAAGCATTCCATAATACATGTTTTTGATATAAACTCCAAAATTATTATCTTTTACAAAATATTCAGGAGGATATGCATAATATGCAACTCTTTCTCCAAGACCCGATGTTGCAATTATTGGAACATATCTTTCTATTTCATTTTCTCTTCCTTGTAATTTTCCGCCAAGGTCAAGTGAGAGTACAATATTACTATTTGAAGCATTTGGAAATTGTTGTACTATTGAAAAATCATGTTCTTTACTAATTTTAAAATTTAATACTTGTGTAGCTCCGTAAATTAGAGGGTGTTCCCCTGTATTTTCTGAATTAAGTACTCCTACGTGGAATGATTTATCAGCACAATCGACTTCCTCGCAATAATTGTCAATAAATTTTAATCCGAAGAT
>JABHJM010000087.1 GCA_018691995.1 Candidatus Iainarchaeum sp. | reverse complement strand
TTTCAATTGCTTTTTCATAGTCTTTTTCTGTTAGGGGTTTTTCATTTGGTATTTCATTTAAATTTCTTATCAACCAACCATCAGATATTTTTTCAGAGGTTAAATATTCTTTAAATGTAGTGTTCTCAAAAAAGCCATATGTTGGCTCCCATTTTCCAACATCTCTTAGATAGTGAAAAAAAGAATTATGCCATTCAAAAGGGTCTCTCATAAGAGTAAAATACTTTGGTTTGCAGGAAGACATTTTGCAAAAATCTTCTATAAGTTCAACACTTTGATTAAAGCTGCCCCGGATCGGATTTATTGTTGCACCAACAATCATGACCAAATCTTTCTCTAAGTACTCTTTGAATTTATCAATTGTAACAGTGTTTTCAAATTTGGGACAAAACAATTTATTCATTGCAGTCCTAACAATAAAAGTTATTTTTCCAGGCATCACTAACGAACTGTCTAAATTCAAATCAAAACGAATGAGTTGGCACCAGGGTATTTCTTTGTTTGTTTGTTTTAATTCATCATTCTCTTTTTGATGGTTTTTGCGCAAGCTTGGAATCATCACATTAAATTTAAGGAATGTTCCTGCACATCTTGGAATGTGATAAAAAACTGGAATTTCTCTCATACTTATTTCCCCTTACATTCTTTTTCTAGTAATTTCAAAAATCTATTATAATCTTTTTTATCTTTTGGTCCGTGCATTATTGCTTTTCCTCTTCTAAAAGGTTTATTCATTTTAATTGGAACACATTCAGCGTCTAATCTAAAATCCCATAAATTAGAATCCTTGAAATCATATCCTGCTTTAATAAGTTCTCCAAGAATATTTAAATCAAAAACGACTCCGTCAATAATAGATTCTTTTGTTATTAAATCTAAGAGATCTTTTGAGTAGCAGCCTCCTCCATTCATATGCTGTACAATTGCTCTCGAATCTATTCTCTGGTGTGTTATTTGATAACCCATTAATTTCACATTACTTTCAACCCACTCGTTGTGAATTTTTTCCAGCCAGTTTTTACTCGTTGGAAGCATATCTCCTTCAAACCATAAAAAGAAACCACTATCATTTTCATAGTTCTCTAAAATATATTCTGAAGCATCAATGAACATATTCATGCTGTTCTCAAATTTATGGTCCTTTGTCAAAACTTGTGAAGGACAAACGAATTTTGTTACTTTTTTTATTTTTGAAAGATTTTCTTCAAGTTTTGTTGTATCTGCTTCACAATCTCCTCTTGCAACAAGTAAAAATTCATAATCAACATTTTTAGTTGAAAATAGAGGCCATATTTTTGAAAGGTTTTCAAAGTTCTCTACTTCACTCTCGTTCCAAAAAGGCAGGGCAATTATGTGCTTCATTTTTACTTTTTTATTTGTCTTATTTTTTGTTTTTTTCTTCTTGCATTTTTTGTTTCCAGCACAAATTTCTCTTGTTGGGATATCAGAATCTTTTTTTGTCTGCCACATTAGCATCGGAGTTGCTCTAAAATTCTTGAATTTTTTCTGTACATTTTCCACAAAGAAAAAATCATCTTCCATCCCAGATTCTTCCATATTTTCAATTATGTAATCATACACTGTTTCATCAAGAGCATAACTTGATAGTTGGAAAGTAACATTTCCTCCCCAATAATCTCCACCTAAATATAATAATTGCCAATCATCTCCGACTTCATGTATTATATTATAAAATAAGACATTTGCATTTTTGTCAATTACAATATCGTCCTCTAAAATAAGTATTTTTTTATAGCCTTTTTTCTTCGCATCTTTTATGCAGTTTAGGTGTGCGCGTCTTACTCCTATTGATGCTTTGATATATCTTTTCTCAAATTTTTCTTTGTCCTCAATTGTTTTTAGTCCTCTGAAATTCTCGTAATAACTCTTATCTAATTTTTTGAACTCTTTATCTGTAATCTCAATTCCAGGAACACGCATTACTGTATTTATGTTTGCCTCTTCTAATTCTTCTTCCATTTCTTCTCTTCTATCTGTTCTTCTATCAAGATTAATATAATAAATTTTGTCAAAATATTCATCAATATAATTGTCTCTTATTTTTGTTGCATCAGGAAGAGAATTATAAATTTTTGAATTTGCAAAAGAATCTAAGAAATATTTTTCGTTGAATTTTCTCTTATCTATTTTACTCAAGTATTCGTGTGCTTTCTCTATCAATTCCAAATCATTTGCTTTTTTAGCAGCTTCTTTTAGATCCTTAAAATAAAGAGGATAATCCTTTCCCAAATATTCAACTGTTGCTGGATGTGGGTTAGTTAGAACGGGGGTGTTTCGCATAATACATTCAACAATTACATTGTTTGAGGCAGTGTCGTACAAATCAAGGAAAATAATATTTTCTGAAAGTAATTCATCATAATCTTCATCAGGTAAATAATCAATCATCTCAACACTTTTTTTGTTAATTTTCACTCCAAGTTTTTTCCTTTCTTTCTCCATTGCTTTTTCAGTCATCCCATCCATTCTTGAGATAAGCATTGTTTTTTTCAGCGTCTTTGTCTTTAATAAATAAATTGAATTAAGTTTTCTTAACCAGTAACCAATTTGAACAATTCTTTTCTTTTTATTTTTCTTAAATTTTTCAAGATCGAATAAAACATTTGTTCTTTGAGCTGGCAAAGTCAAAACTTCAATTGGAATATCAATTTCTTTTTCAAGTAACTTTTTGTGGTACTCTGATAAACAAAATAAGCCTCTGCAATTTTTTACACTATCTTTCCACAAGTCTGTTTTAAAAAATTCTTTTGGAGACGCTCCTTTTTCAAAACAAGCAGGGATGTCTGTGACAGTGTGGGTAAAACCAATCCATGGAGTGTTATGTGGTTGGGGGTTGTTGTTTGCATCCCCTGGATAATTTCCCCAGAAGAATTTATTCTCTATTAAGCCATCAACTTTTATTCCATTAGGATGATTTAAGTATTGTAATTGTCTTAGGGCATAATCCCATCCTCCTCTGTGAAAGCCGTAGGTTGTTGAAAAAGCATAATCAAGATTTACTTTTTTCAAATAATTTTGTGATAGGGCTGCAAGAATATTTGTCTGACTAAGTGTTGGAGCTTGATCATGAATTACTGGTTCTACTTCTTGTTCTGGAATAACTTGGTCAATTGTACCTTGAGTTTTTTCAGTTTTAGAAACTTCTCTTGAAGAGCCTTTGATAGGTACTTTAATTTTTCTTTCTTCCCAAACAGCTACATTTTTATTTTTTGCTTGTTTTTTTATTGCTGCGATTATTTTTGGAACAGAAAAAATATTTTCAACGTCATATGGGCACTCGTATAATTTTTCTCCAGCCCAAGGAGTGTCTTCCATATATTTATCAATGCCATGTATAAATTTCTTTTTTCCTTTAGGGATAATATTAGTGTGTATTTTATTACTATATACTTCGGGCTTTGTTCCTATCCAGCATATTGTTGAAGGCAATTTAAATGCAGTTGCACAATGGAAAGCAAAACTATCAATAAATAATCTCTTATCACTTATTGCAATCAAAGCAAATAATTCTCTTAATGGAGCAGAAACAGATTCGCAATTGTCAAGGCCTCTTTGTTCTGGTTTTCTTATTTGCATTACGTGGTGTGTTTTGTTCATTTTGTCAACAATTTTTTGTGCTTGCGCCGGATGAATATCTCTTGCCCAGGAATATTGTAGACTTTCAGGGGTTGCTCCTCCACCAGTTGTTTGTATTATAAACAATGGTTTTCTTCTTGTGAATCTTTGTTTTGCAAAATCGATTTCACTTTCCGTTAGATAAAGTTCGGGTTGTTTTGTTGAACATTTGACATCATAAATTTCACACCAGGATTTGATTAAGTGTTTTTTCTTATGGATAAAAGAGTCATCATGATATGGGTCAGATTGCATTACTAATGTGTCATCGTGCACATAATTTTCCATAAAGTAAGGGGTGTTTCCAAATTTGTAAACGCGATAAACTTTTGGATTATTTAAATAAACTTCTGGATAAGCAGTTACTATTACAATTTTGTGTTTTGGGTGTTGTTTTTTTATTGAGGCGATTACTGCTGTTGCCATTATGTTTTTTCCAATTCCTCCAGAAATAGAAAATACTACAAATGGTCCGCCGTGGATAGATTTAATCCTTTTTTTTCCCTTCCCCATAGTAAAAATTCTCCTTAGAAATGTTTATATCTGATTGCTAAAAAAAGGGCTATTTCTTTATTTTAGAGAATCTTTTTTCTAAATCTTTGATTCTCTTATTGTGCTCTTTTGTTGTATTTACTAATGCTGCTAATACTGGGGTATTATCCAGACTATAATATCCTTCTTTGTTCTTTGCTACTGCATCAGGAATTACATTTTGCACATTTTGTGCGGTGAATCCGATGTTTATTCTTCCTGATTTATTTAGAACTTTATCTTTCCAATCAAATTTAACCGGTTGTATTTCTTTTATCACACCATATCCATCACAGTATTCTCCGCAAATATTTTTTAGGCGCTCATCAGAACTTGTTGTTAATACTCCACTGCTTGCAGTTATTGTTCCGCTTAATCCTTCTAAGTTTAAACTATTTACAAAGGTTCTACAGCTTGCGTTTGTACATAAATTTGAACCAACTATAAATGAATTTGAATGACACACTTTATTTTCTGTGCCGCCAAGTATCCCCGAGCAATGTGCTGTGGTACAGATGTTGTTAAGGCTTCCACCAATTATTGTTGAAGAACATCCTTTTGTATAATTTAGATAACCACTTGCGGTCGAATATGTATTTGTTGCTCTGACATCTATTCCACCAAGAACTGTTGAATATGCTCCAGAGGCACAATTACCCATTTGCCCTCCGCCTCCAACAGCACTATAACATCCACTTGCTAAACCACTTTTTCCACCACTAACTGTAGAATCAGTACCTAAGGCGAAATTGGTATTTCCTCCGCCAACAGTTGAATAGCTATCAGATGCCTGACTGTTTGCTCCTCCGCTAATAGTGCTATAAGAACCAGTTGCAGAATTACCATTTCCATCTCTTTCTGTTGAATTTGTTCCATTAACGCACATTAAAGTACTGCATGAAAGATTTGTTAGAGTTTCTGTGTTGCCTCCACTTTTAAGAATCACATCTGCCTTTGCAACTTTTGAAAGCCCAATCATTCCAGCACCAATTATTGCTCCGCCCATTAAAACTTTTTTCAAATTATCTCTCTTCTGAGTATCAATTAGATTAGGTGATTCGCCTTTTAGTTCTGCGAGTTTCTTTCTTAATTTTAATATTTTTTTGTTGTGTTCTTTTGTTGTATTAATTAATGATGCAAGTATGGGTGTTGTGTCTAAATTGTAGAATCCTTTTTTATTTTCTGTTACTGCTTCTGGAATTGCATTTTTTACATTTTGTGCAGTAAATCCAATATTTATTTTTCCAGGAGAGTTTAGTGTCTCGTCTTTCCAGTCGTATTGTACTGGAACAATTTTTTCTACAATGCAATATCCATCACAGTATTCTCCGCAAAGGTTTTTTAGTCTTTCATCTGAAGTTGTTACAAGTACTCCATTTGATGCACAAATAGATCCATCAAGACCAGCAACATTCATGCTATTTACAAAAGTTCTGCAATTAGCATTTGAACATAAATCTACCCCAATTACGAATGATTTCGTATGGCATACTTTGTTGCAATACCCGCCCAGTATTCCGGAATAAGTACTACTATTACAAATTATATTTCTGCATCCTCCTCCAACTACTGTTCCAGTATACAGTGAGTCATTGTAGGCTCCGCCAATTATAGTTGAATAACCATTTGCTGTTCTGTTATTTAATCCTCCTCCAACTGTAGAACAAGTACTAACTGAGCTTGTACAATTATTGTCTCCGCCAAGGATTGTGTTCCCTTGCCCTCCATCAGAATGGTTTTTACAACCACCATTTATTGTTGAATAGGATCCTGAGTTACAATTGTCTCTTCCTCCTCCAACAATTGAATAAGATGCTCCAGCATAATTGTTACAACCTCCACTTACAGTTGAGTATGCTCCAGCTGCATCATTACTGCTTCCGCTTCTTTGTGTTGATCCTGCTCCAGCTCCAATACACATTGTTCCATTAGTTGAAACAATATTTGAAAGGCTTTTTGTTGTGCTTCCACTTTTAAGAATAATATCTGCATT
>JABHJM010000095.1 GCA_018691995.1 Candidatus Iainarchaeum sp. | reverse complement strand
TGCAAACAAAAAAAGTAAAAGTCAAAAAAGACCAAGCGTACCATTTGGAGGAGTACTTAGCAGCAAACCACGTGAACAAGTATTCACTGAATATGGAAAAGTTATGGCTGGCGTTAAAACAATTGATGAAGTAGGACAAACATATAGAAAATATGTAAAACAAATAATGGAAAAAGCAAAGTGATTATTATGGAAATTGGACGAGTATGTATTAAAACAAAAGGACGAGAAGCAGGACAAAAAGTTGTTGTTCTTTCTGACGTTAAGAGTGGAAAAGTACTTGTTGATGGAGAAAAAGTAAAAAGAAAAGAATGTAATGTATTACATTTATTCCCACTTAAAGATAAAGTAAGCGTAGGAAAAGATGCAAAACATGAAGAAGTTGTAAAGGTACTAAAAGGATAGTGATGAAATGGTTGAGATTAATTATATTGTACGTGTTGTTGGAAAGGACCTTGATGGAACTAGAACTGTTTCAGAATCAATCCAAGGATTGAAAGGAATAAGTCATAGAACAGGACAAATCATTGCAAACAAATTTAACAAGGAAAATAATGTTCCTATTACAAAAAAACTTGGAGAACTAACTCCTGAAGAAGTAAAAAAACTTGAAGACATTGTTGCTAACCCTTCAAAACACGGATTACCAACTTGGGCATTAAATAGAAGACGAGATTATGATACTGGAGAAGACAAGCATTTGACAATGAATGATCTTGACTTCCAATTAAGAAATGATTTTCAACGTTTAGCTGAAATAAAATCATACCGAGGATTAAGACATACTTGGGGATTACCAGTTAGAGGACAAAAAACAAAGAGCACACACAGAGGAAAAGGTGGAACTGTTGGTGTATCAAAAAAGGATAGTAAGAAATAGGTGAGTTAAATGGGAGATCCAAAAAAATTAAGAAAAAATTATTCTAAGCCAAGAAAGGCCTTTCAAAAAGAAAGAATCGTTAAGGGTAAAGAAATAAAGGACCTTTACGGATTGAAAAATAACAGAGAATTCTTAAAAGCTGAAAGTACAATGCGTGGAAAAAGAGCAATTGCAAGAAAACTTTTAGCACTTGATTTAGAAAGACGTGTTATTCGAGAAAAAGAATTACTTGATTCACTAAAAAGAACAGGTATTTTACACGGAACTCCTTCACTTGAAGATGTATTAACATTAACACCAGAAGCACTGCTTGAAAGAAGATTTCAAACAATTGTATGGAGAAAAGGACTTGCTAACACAGCAAAACAAGCAAGACAATTCATTACTCACGGACACATTGCAATAAATGGTAAAAAAGTAAACAAACCAGGATATATTGTACCAAGTAACGAGGAAGTAAAAATTACATACTTTAAAAAACAAATGATTATAGAAGTTAAAAAGGAAGAAAAAGTTACTAAAGAAGAAAAGAAAAATGAAATGAAAGAAGCTTTCGAAGAAGCAAAGGGAGAAAAAGAAGCTCCAAAAGCTGAAGAAAAAGCACCTGTTGTAGAAACTCCTAAAGAGGAAAAAGTTGAAGCAGTGAAAGAAGAAGCGAAAGTAGAAGTTCGTCCGGTCGTGGCGAAACAGGACAAGGAGTGATTATTATGGCTGACCAAAGAGGAATAATTCATATTTATGCAACACATAACAATACACAAATTTTGCTAACTGATTTAACAGGATCAGAAACAATTGCAAAAACAACTGGTGGAATGGAAACAAAAGCACAACACAAAGAAGGTTCACCTTATGTTGCTATGAAATTAGCTGAAAATATTGCAACTAGTGCAAGAGAAAGAGGAATTATGGAAGTTTTTGTTAAAGTACGAGGACATGGTGGAAACAAAAGTGGATCTGCTGGAAGCGGAGCTGAAGCAGCAATTCGTTCTCTTACAAGAAACGGAATTAGAATTTTAACAATCGAAAATGTAACACCATACCCACACGACGGATGTAGAAAGAAAAAGAAATTTAGAGGAAAAAGTAAAAAGTGATTATTATGGATATTAAAAAAGTTTTTGAAGAAGGAAATTTATCAAAATATTTGATAAAAGGAGTTAGCCCTGCATTCATGAATGCTGTGCGAAGAACAATAATCAATAATGTTCCTTGTTTGGCAGTGGATGAAGTAACATTTTATGAAAACGACTCAGTGGTTTTTGATGAAATGCTAGCAAACAGACTTGGATTACTTCCAATAAAAACAGATGTTAAAGCATACAAAATTGGAGACACAGTAAAACTTGTACTTGAAAAAGCTGGACCTTGCGACGTAACAAGCAAAGACATTAAGTGTACTGATCCAAAAATCGAAATTGTTGACAAAAAAATAATAATTACAAAACTTGGAAAAGAAGAAAGAGTAAAACTTGAAATGACTGCTAAAATGTCAGTTGGAAGCGAACACGCAAGATTCCAACCAGCAATTGTTTCATTTAACGAATTACCAAAAATAAACAATAATAGTTCTCATAAAAATACAAAAGAATTAATTGAAGCAATGCCAAAGGGAACAATCGAGGAAAAGGCAGGAAAATTATTCTTACTTGACCCATATAATATTAAAACACAAAACCAATTCGAAAACATTCTTGAAAAGTTTGGTGTAGAACTTGAATACACAAAAGACGAATTTGTTTTATCACTTGAAACAACCGGACAATTATCTTCAATAGAAGTTATAAATTCAGCTCTTGATCAATTAAATACAAAACTTGACGAGTTGAACAAAGAAATAAAGAAAGCATAAGAATCGCAAAGCGATTTTAAAAGCAAGCCAACCAAAGGCACACCTGAATGTGGTGTCGAGCCCCAAGGCGAAGACAGCACCAGACGTGAACCGGCTGGACGGTTCAGCAGGGGTTCCCGAGCGGTCAAAGGGGCAGGACTTAAGATCCTGTGGCTTAGTGCCTTCGAGAGTTCGAATCTCTCCCCCTGCATAAAATGCAGAAATTATGTTAAGAGAAGTGAAAAATATGACAAAAAAATTAGAAACACAAAGACTCATTGCGAGCCTTGAAAAAACTAGTCGAAAGACTAAAAAAAGTATTTGGAAAGATTTAGCTAAACGAATTGGAAAACCAACTCGAAATACGGCTGACGTTAATGTTGAAAAATTAGAACTTTTAGCAAAAAAATTTGCAGGAAAAACTTTAGTTGTTCCTGGAAAAGTTTTAAGCAAAGGAGAACTAACAACAAAAACAAAAATTGTAGCAATCTCTGCTAGTGAAGCAGCAGTAGAAAAAATTAACCAAAATGGAGAATTTATATTGCTAAGAGATTTTGTTGACGAAAAAGTTAAAGTAAGTGAATTAATGATTGTAAAGTGATATTATGAATGTAGATGCAAGTAATTTAGTAGCAGGACGGCTTTCAAGCAAAGTTGCTAAGAGTATGATAAATGGCGAAACAGTAGTTATTGTTAATGCTGAAAATGCAATACTAGTTGGAAGACGAGAAGAAATTGTTGCAAAATATAAGAAAAGAATTGATGCAAGAGTTTTATCTAATCCTCACTTTGGACCAAAATATGAAAGAATTCCAAGTAGAATGCTTAAAAGAATGATTAAAGGAATGCTTCCAAATAGGAAGAAAACTGCTGAAAGAATTATGAAACAAGTAAAAATTTATAACGGAGTTCCAAAAGATTTGAAAGAAACAACTTTTGAAACTGTTGATGGGGTAAAATATAGTGAAAAACATGATTTTATAACATTAAAAGAAATAGCACAATTATTAGGTGGAAAGTGGTAAGATGACTGACAAAAAAGAAACTCCAAAAGTAGAAGAGAAAAAAGAAGAAGTAAAAATTGTTGAAAAGAAAAGAGTTAAACCTGCTACAAAAAGAGCTGGAATGATTGTCCGAGCAAAAAAGAAAAGAGCTGTAGCAAGAGCTGTTATTAAAAAAGGAAAAGGAATTGTAAAAATTAACCACATTAACCTAGATGTTTATGCAACTGGTCATGTAAAAAATTTGATTTCAGAACCACTTATCTTAGCAGAAGATGTTGCTGGCGAATATGATATTAATATTAATGTAAAAGGTTCAGGATTTATGAGCCAAGCAGGAGCAATTAGAAGTGCAATTGCAAAATCAATTGTTCGTGCAAAAGGAAAAAAGTATAAAGAATTATTCTTAGCTTATGACAGGAACTTGTTGGTTGACGATGTTCGTCAAGTAGAAACAAAGAAACCACTTGGACCAAAAGCAAGAGCTAGAAAACAAAGCAGTAAGAGGTAGATGAAGGATGATAATACCAGTAAGATGTTTTTCGTGTGGAAAACCTATAGCAGGTTTGCAAAAAGAATTCAAAGAAAGAGTTGAAAAAGGAGAAGATGCGGGCAAAGTAATGGATGAACTAAATGTCAAAAGATATTGTTGTAGAAAATCTTTACTTACAAGTATTGATTTAACAGAAGATTTAATGAAATTTAATAAGTGATGAAATATGGTTGAAACAAAAATGAAAGAAGAAACAAAAACAGACGAAAATGACGATGTGGAATTCTACAAAGGAAAAGAATTACTAACAGACATTGAAACATACTTAAAAAGCGGAGTACATATTGGAACAAAATTCAAAAGCGGAGACATGCGAGAATATGTATTCAAAAAAAGAAAAGATGGACTTATTGTTTTTAACATTGAAACTATTGACCAAAGAATTAGAATGGTTTCAAAAATATTAGCAAAGTATGAAGGGAAAGATATTGCAATTGTTTGCAGAAGACTTTATGGACATACTCCAATTAAGAAATTTGCAGCAATGACTGGAGCAAAAGCTTTCACTGGACGATTTGTACCAGGAACTTTTACTAATCCGCAAGCAAGAAGTTTCCATGAACCAAAAATAGTTATTCTGTGTGATCCTTTAACTGATTCACAAGCTTTAACTGAGGCTTCAGAAGGACATTTTCAAATAATTGCACTTGCAGGAAGCGAGTCCCCTTTAAAAAATGTTGATGTTTCAATTCCAGCAAACAATAAAGGACGTAAGGCTTTAGCTTTAATGCTTTATTTATTAACTCGAGAAACTCTAATTGAGAGAAAAGAAATTGATTCTAAGAGTTTTAAAGTTGAAGTTGAGGAATTTGAGCAACAAATCGAAGAAAAGGCTAAAAAACCAAGATCACAAGGAACTTTTAGACGAAGAAGCTTTAGAAGACGATATTAGTCCAAATTAGCTTTTTCACTGGAAATAGTAAATTTAAATACTTGTTTGTGTTAATATTATATAGTAATTACTAAAGGGTATTGGCATGAACGGTTCAGCAACATTTAATCTACTTGAAAAACTTGGTCTCACTGAGTATGAAGCAAAAACACTAAATACTCTATTTAAACTACGCGAAAGCGAAGCACCAACTATTTCACGAACTGCACAAGTCCCAAAAACAAGGGTTTATGATGTTCTTGAGAAGCTAATAGCTAAAGATCTTATTATTGAAATAAAAGGAAGACCTAAACTTTATCGAGCCATTGATGCTGAAAAAGCAATTGATTTACTTGTACTTACTAAAAAAAGTCAACTCAATGCACTTGAAGCAGAGGCTACTGAACTTAAAGAAAACTTAATTATTCTTGATGAAAAAGAAGAATATGGCGAAAAAGTAATGAAGGTTAAAGACAAACAAGATTTTGAAAGAATCTTAGGACAAGAATTACTAAAAGCAGGTAAAAGTATTAGTGGACTTACTGAAATAACTGATGATCATATAATCATCCATGATGCTTTAGCAAAAGCTAAATCAAAAGACATCACTATTAAACTTCTAAATTCATTCCCTTCACAAAAATTAAAAGACACTGCAGAAGTTAAACAATTTAACCATGGGCTTAATGCTTTTATTATTGATAATAAAAAAGTTGTACTTGCAATAAGTGACTTTAAGAAAAATAAACCAGAATATCATTTTACTATTCTAAACGAACATGGCCCAATGGCTACCGCATTAACACATTTCTTTGATCATAATTGGGTTAATGCAAAAAAATATTAATAATTATAAAGCCTATAAGAAAAAGTGATTAGTATGCCTATAACTCCAACTAGCAGAAAAAAACTTTTAGAAACTGCTAGAAAAAATTCTGTTGAAGCACGACTTCGTGCAAGAATAAAAAAAGATCATTTACATGAAAGAGATCTTGACTTTTTAAAAAGAGTAGTTGAAACTGTTGATTATATGCGTTCAAAAGGAAAAAGTGAAGATGAAATCAGACAACACTTGCGTGAAACAAAAGAAAAACACGCTCTTTTTGGTGAATTACTTAGAAATTAGGTGAATATTATGGGTCCTCGGTTTAACTTATTTAAAAGAAAAAGTGCTGCTGAAAAAACAGCTCAAAAACATCAAGAAGCTATTAATCACATGTGTGAAGTATATGGCCTACCAGCAGGGACACAACTTGCCCAGATAAAAACAAAACTTGAAGCAATT
>JABHJM010000094.1 GCA_018691995.1 Candidatus Iainarchaeum sp. | reverse complement strand
TCTTCAAAATATTTTGCTGTTCCAATAATTTCAAATGCAACTTCTCCAACAAGAACTGAAAGAGAAACTTTGTTGTTATATAAAATATTTTGTTTTGTTTTTTCCATATAATTATCAGTAATTAAAATTTTATTTTTATCAATTACTTTTGCATACATTACATAAATTATGTGTGGAGCAAGGGTTTTGTTAATTGTAGAAAACGAAAGTGGATTACTTTCAATTAATTGTTTTAATTCTTCATTAATCATCATTAATCACTTCAATATGTCTGCTGCTCCAGCACCTATATTAGCAAATAGTCCTACGAAAAGTATTAATTTCCCTGCCCAGAGCGCAGAATCTACTTGTCCACCAATAACTCCAAACAAATAGAGGATTAAGCCTGCTGCCAAGTAGGAAACAATCAATAAAGACACTAATCTAAGTGGAATAAAATTTAGAATATTTTGTTTTTCTACTTTTTGATATTTTGTATAATAAATTAAAAGAATGTCAAAAACTAATGTTACTAAAACAATTAATATTAAACGTGTGATATCAAGTGCTCCGGCAAGCCCCCAAACTTCTTCTGTAACTGCGAGCGGAGTACTAAGAATTATTGCCCCAACAATTTGCTGTGCAATATCATCAAAAGCAAATTTATCTGGTTTTAATTTAGAAGGAATTCTTTTTAGGAGAGATTTTTGTTTTGCAATGATTTCATCAACGTCTTCTTTGATCTCATCAACATCATCTTTGATCTCATCAACGTCTTCTTTAATCTCATCAACATCTTTACCAGAATCAAGAACACTTTCTTTAATCTCATCAACATCCTTTCCCGAATCGATAACAGATTCTCTAATTACATCAACATCTTTACCAGCATCAATTATTTCTTTTCGAATTAGATCAACATCTTTACCAGAATCAAGAACACTTTCTTCAATAGTTTCAAGAGTTTCTTTATGGGGTGTTTTTAAAATAGTTTTTTTTGCAGTTTTTTTTCTTGTAAACATTCTTCTAACCATTAAAAACACCTAATAAGTATAAGCGATCCCGCAGGGATTCGAACCCTGGACACCTGGATTAAAAGTCCAGTGCTCTACCAACTGAGCTACGGGACCAACTTTATAGTTGGGGTTAACCAGAACCACTTGTTCTTAATCTAACTTTGTTAATATTAAGTAATTACTCACCAGTAATAAGAATTTTTGCTCTAAAAACTTTTATAAAGCATTGCAAAGGCTAAATTAGGCTAATTTGACTGCTGTGCCATATGCAACTACTTCTGCTGCGTTTGTCATTATTTCACTAGTAACAAGTCTAACATTAATTATTGCAGTTGCTCCTACTTTAGTAGCTTCATCTTCCATTCTTTTTAATGCTTCATCCCTTGCTTCAGTCATTGTTTTTAGATAAGCTGTTATTTCTCCACCAAAGGCTCTTTCAATTCCAGCTAAAAAATGACCCCCCACCCCTCTGGAACGAATTGCATTTCCTTTTACTATACTTATTATTTCACCAATTTTTGCATTTGGAATAAAATCTGTTGTTGTAACAATCATATAATCACCAAAATAATATGTTTGTTTAATTAAAAAAGCTTTGTGATAACTAATTATTTTAGTGAGAATAAAATGAGTGAGATTATTGTTTTTAGATATGGGCATCGTGATGTTCGAGATTATCGTGTTACTAGTCATTGCGCTCTTGTTTCAAGAGCATTTGGAGCAACAAGCATAATTATTTGTGGAAACAAAGATGAAAAAGTTACAAATACTCTCAAAGGAGTTACTAAACGTTGGGGTGGGAAGTTTAAGGTTAAATTTGTGAAAACATGGGAGAAAGAATTAGCAAACCTAAAAAAGAAGGGTTTTGTTTTAGTACATCTTACAATGTATGGTGAAATGATACAAAATGTTGATAAAAAAATTGGGAAAAATGATAAAATTTGTATTATTATTGGTTCAAGAAAGGTTGAAAGTGGGATATATGAAATAAGTGATTATAATGTTTCAGTAACTAATCAACCCCATAGTGAAATCGCTGCTCTTTCTGTTTGTTTGGATCGAATTCAAAATGGTAATGAACTTAAATTAGAGTTTAGCGGAGCAGAAAGAAAAATAATTCCAAAAAAGCAAGGAAAAGAAGTTATTCCTTTAAAATAGTTTAGTTGGAAAAGTACTTTATGCCTCAAAAATCAATTACCAATCTTAATTTAGTGAAGAGTTTCTTAGATACTGTTGGTGGCGAAGACGCTATTAAATTAGTTAAGATCTGTGAAAGGAAAAGAAAGGATTTTACTGATGAGGATGTTTCTAAGCAAATGAAGATGAAAGTAACTGAAATAAGAGCAATTTTGAATAGATTACATTATCGTGGAATTGCTTGTTATCAAAAGAGTAGAAATCAGAAAACTGGGTGGTATAATTATACTTGGTCAATTAAGAAATGTAGGATTGCTGAGCTAATAAATGAACAACAAAAGGAGAATTTGACAAAACTTGAAGAAAAAAGGGACTTAGAAGCAGATTATAACCTTTTTGATTGTAATAATTGTAGTGAAAGGCTCCCTTTTGAGGTTGCTGCTGAATATAGCTTCATTTGTCCATCTTGTGGTGGAGTAATGGATTCGGCAAATAACCCTAATAAAAAGAGGCAAGTGGGTTTACAAATAAAGAAAATTGAGAAAGAACTTGAAATATTAGGCAAAATGGTGGGTTAAAAAACACAATTTGTTGGACATATTTTAATAACAATAAAAAAATAAGAAAAAGAGTAAAAAACAAGTAAAAATAGAAAAAAACAATAAAATTGTTTTAAAAAGTAAAAAAGCTAGTAAAAAATGGTTTAATTAAATATTAAATGCCATTCAGGGCATTAAAGTTCAATTAAAGCATAAAAATATAGCGGGGTAGGGCAGTCTGGAGTGCCCGTCGGGCTCATAACCCGAAGGTCGGAGGTTCAAATCCTCTCCCCGCTATTCCACTAATCCAAAATCAAACATATCACAAAGAGCTTATTTTAAAGGATTTCACAGATTAAGTAAAAACAAGTAAAATATGGCACATCACAAAGAGTTAGATCTTTCCACTAGTGGGTTAATGCCTTAAAATAAACAAATTGAACGTGTCACTTAGATAACAATAAACAAACCATAAGTAAAACTATTAAATAACCACCAATTTGACATATCACAAAGGGGCAAAAGTAATTACTTAAACAAACAGTTGATTAAACTATTAATTTAGACCAATCACTTGTTAACAATTACTTACTCTTTAATCACAAATAAAAAAAGAAGTCAAAAAAGAGCCCCACTTAAGCCATAAAAGGCAAAACATAGTAATTACCAATAATTACCATTCATTACAATAATTAAGTGTCATGACCGTAAGTATTATAAGTAATGACAATCATTATAATAATGATGAGAATAGCTAATTTTTTCAAAAATCTTTTTAAGAAAG
>JABHJM010000034.1 GCA_018691995.1 Candidatus Iainarchaeum sp. | reverse complement strand
TTTGCATTTAACAAAAGTGGAAATCGAGGAAGATGTTTACAACCTTGTAGACTTTCATATAACACTGGCGAGGATATTGGAAGATTTTTATCAATGAAAGATTTATGCACTCATGAAAATATTGACAAATTAATAGAAGCAGGAATTGATTCTTTTAAAGTTGAAGGAAGACTTAAAAGTGAAGAGTATATCCAAAATGTTGCAAGAGTTTATCGAAAAGAAATTGATAAATATCAAGACAAACACCCTGGCCCAACAAAAGGAGAAATAACTGAAATGAAAAAATCATACTTACGAGATCATAACACTTGTTATCTTTTAGATGAAGAAGAAAGAACAACTATTACTACTCTTGGAAGTTTAGGATTACCTTGTTGTAAAATTATTGGATTTAAAGGAAAAGCACCAATTGTTGAAATTCTTCAAGATTTAAATAAAAGTGATAAGTTAACTCAAATTCAAGAAGAAGAATATACTAATTTGTTTGTTATTGGAATAAGCAATCAAGGAAAAGATTTGAACTTTGCAAGAAAAGGACAAAAAGTTGTTCTAAAGTTTCGTGAACGACCATACCTTGAGATTGATGAAATTCTTTATCTAACAACTGCAAAACAATTTAACCCTGGAAAAACATTACTAGCTGAATACGATGTTGATGTTAAAATTAAAATTGGAGAAAAAGCAAAAATCACTGTTAAAATTCCAAAATTAAAAAATCAAAGTGAATTTCCTTATGAAGTTAATGTTGATTTTGATTATATTGTTGAAAAGGCAGAAAAAATACCTACTACAAAAGAAATTGTTGAAGCTAAAATATTTACTGGGTTTTATTTTTTCAAACCTGGAGAATTTAGTTGTGAAATTGAAAAGTCGGCATTTATTCCACTTAGTAAATTAAAAGAAATGAAAAGAACAATCTCAAAAACCATTAAGGCAGAGTTATTTCCAACTTGGGAAGTAAATGAAAAAGAATTTAAGGCTAAAAAAAGTAAATTTTTGAAAAGAGATCCATTTCCTGAAAAAATTATTAAATACCATGATCAAAAAATGTTTGTTTTTGTTGATGAATCAAAAGAAGAAGTTATTGATAAGACTGAAGGGTTCGAACCAACAAAAATATTTTACTTTAGTGATGAAGTTGGTGCTAAGAATGATTTTCCAAATAACGCAATTGTTAAAGCACAAAATGTTCAAAACACTGCTGAGTTAAACGAATTTGAAAAAAAAGCTGTGGCAAAGAATTGGACAATTGTTTGTGCAAATATTGGTGCACTTCAAGTTGCTCTTCGTAACAAATTAAAATTTTGGATTGATCGAGAAATGAATTGTTACAATTCGGTTGAAATGAAATTTTTATCAAATCTTGGTGCAGAAAAAATTGTTCCTTCTGTTGAACTTTCTCTTGGTGAAATACTTGCACTTAGTGAACAAAACAAAGTTATTGCATTAGTATTTTTCTACCCCTTACTAATGACTTCAAAAGCATACGCAAAGAAAAATGTTTTTAAGAAAAATAAATTTATTTTAAAAGATAAAAAGAAATTCGAGTACAGAATTCGATTTGAAAAAGGGATAATGAAACTATACAACCCAGCTCCAGTTGATATGTTGTACGAACTTGAAAAATTTAATAAATTTGGTTCAATTGGAATTGATTTGAAAGAAACTCATACAAAAGAAGCAATTGCTTTGTTAAAATTTTATATTGATAAAATAAATAAGAAAAATCCTTCAAAAAAATCTAAGTTCACTCGTGGACACTATGATAAGGCAGTTGTTTAGAACCAATCGCTAAGTCCTTTTTGTTTTTCTCTCTCTTCTTTTTGTGTTAAAAATTTGTTAAGCGTATTTTCAACCCGATCACTTGAAAAATCATGTTTTTCAACTAAAAATTCTACTAATTTTTCTTTATTTGGATTTGATTGTTCTAATTTACTATCTTCAACCCCGCAACTTACCGGATTCATGAACACATCTTCTATTTCTTTATAATCAAAATCTGGTTGATGTCCTGTCTTTTCAATTATTTCTTCAAACGTATCAAATTCTTGAACTAATTTAATTGCAGTTTTTGGTCCAACCCTTGGAAACTTATCATTAAAATCAGTCCCTACTAAAATTCCAAGCCAAATTAATTTTTGTCTATTTATTTTTAATTGTTTAAGGACTTTTTCAAGATCAAGATGTTCTTGTTTTATATCCACATAAAAGTTTTTTCCTGCAACTTTTCTTTTTCCACTAAAACCAATATTTCTATACAAATGTGTTGCTCCAAATAATAATGCATCAAAATCTTGTGAAACAACTCCATCAAGTTGGCCTTTTGCTACCATAACACTAGCTTGTGCTTCTCCTTCTTGAGGTGCTTGTACAATTGGAATTCCAAGAAGTGTTAAAAATTCTTTTGCTTCATCCACCATATCTTTTGTTAATTTAAGAGCTCTTGAACCATATTTTTTTGCTTCTTCCATTTTTCCTTCTTGAAGTGCTGCAGAAGCTTTTTTTGTCGCATCAGTCCTTACTTCTCTTCTTTTTTCAAGAGTTTTTGCTTTTAATTCTGAAGGAATTCCATCAAAAACATAAACTGGTTTTACTCCTTTTTCAAGAAGATTAATTGTTCTATAAAATAGTCCTGCTATGTGTGAAGTAATATTTCCATGAGAATCTGCTAAAGGCAAACCATCTTGCCCTCTTATTGAAGCAAGAAATTGGTATAACATATTATAAGAATCAATTCCTACTTTTTTGTTTTGCAAATAGTCAATTGTAATTTCTTCTTTTTCAATTAACTTTGATAAATTTACTCCCATTTTCTCACTAAAATAATAATGTTAAAAAACAATTTAAACCTTTTCGAGGTTAAAAATTTAAAATCTAATAGATTTTAATCAATTTAAAAATGATCCATTCAATTTTCATGAAAAAAGAAGTGATGAAGAAATTCAATAAAAAACAAACATTTATATACTACTTTAGAAAATAAATACTACTATCGTGAATATTAGGTTCAATTGGTGAGCCCATTCACAATTCTCAAAAACTCTCTCAACTGCCCTGGTGATTTTTTTGCCAGGTCAGTTATATTTTTACTTTGTATTTATCCGTTTCGACTTAATTTGAATTAATTAAGGCAATGGAAGAAAGAAAATGAATGGATATCCAACCAAATAAATCACTAATAAGAGTCCCAAAACAAGCAATATTTTTAGGGTTCTTGATAATTGATGTTTTGTTCTAAATACAACAAATGATTCAAATAATAAATAAAATCCAGCAAACAAATTTGCGACTCCAATAAGCACAAGAATCATAGGATTATTATTTGCAACACAAACTATTTCACCAAGTTCGTGATAACAAAGAAAAGCAAATGTTGAAACATACATAAATGCTAATCCAATTAGTGCCATGGCAATTCCAAGAATTTTCCAATAAATTCCAACTTCAAATCTTCCAAGAGTAATGTAAGCAGAATCTGGAGTACTATCTTTTACTTTTTCTGTTAATGGAACTAGCTTTACTTTTTTTGCTTTACTCTCTGGCAGTTCTATTGGAAATGAAAAAATATTTGCACACCTATGGCATTCATAAAGTTCTCTTCCAGCAATATTTGTTACTTTATCACCACTAAAAAAAGAAAATTCTCGATTTCCACAAATTGGACAAAGTTCAACATATTTTTCTGTTTTCTTTTTAGTAGCTTTTTTTACCATAATAAAATAATAGAAAACTAGTATTTAAATCTTCTCAAAAATTCTAAAATAGCATTGTTAGATATGGAAGAACATTTAATAGCAGAGAAATTAAAAATAACCAAGCAAATAATCTTCCAATAAACTTTTGCCCATCTTCTCTATTAAAGCCCATAAACCCAATATATGGGAGTAATACAAACTTTGCAATCCTTCCACCATCTAGTGGATCAGAAGGCATGAAATTAAACATTCCAACTGCAAAACTTAAGAATGCTAAATAGAACAAAATGTTTGCTAGTGCATTAACAATCATTGATGTCCAAATCATTTCAACTGGGGGAACGTACCCTGTTTCAATTGGAGTGAATCCAACTCCGATTCTTTTCAAATTAAGTCCTTCAAAGAAAACAGGTTCAATATTTACATCAACTTGTGTTCCATTTCTTAATACAACAAAATTGTAATCGCTAGTATCCGTAAAAACTTTGTTTAGGGAACCAATACTATTGATATCAACTCCATTAAGCAGAATTATTTTATCCCCTTCAAATAATTGTCCTTTTGCTGGTGCTTCTTTTGTTATTCCACAAAAAGAAATTTCATCTTGTACCTGTGAAACTTGTACTCCATCATACATTAATGCAGCGTCATCAGCAAATGCTTCTTGAATTGGCCCAACACTAAACATCAATAAAGCAAATAATCCAAGTGCAATTGGAATTGTTAATAAATTTGAACTTGGCCCAGCACTTAATACAAGTATTTGTTTTCGTTCTGGTTTTTTCATAAACGATTCATCTTTTTGTTCAACAAATGCCCCCATTGGAACAATTCCTATTAAAATAATTCCAACAGATTTTAATTTTTCTTTATATTTTGCAAGCATTACTCCGTGAGAAAGCTCGTGAATGATCATTATTAATCCGAGTGAAACCCATGCAATTAATGGAATAGTTATTCCCATTCCTGGAATTGGAACTCCTGGAATTACTGGTGCAATAGAAGGACAAATTTGTTCTGCACTAAAAAATGCTACCACTGCCAAGGCACCATAACCTAAAAGAATAGCAATTGTTAATCCTCCAAATCCTAAAAGTACAAATGCAATTAAACTAATCCAAAAAAGGGGTGCAAGTGCTGGTACTGAAAATAATATTCCAAGCAAATACCAAAAAATAAGCCCTAAACCAATTGCACCAATTATCAAAATTATAATTCTTTTTATTCCACCTTTTTCTCTTGCAGTCCAATAATCTATTCCTGCTAATCCAAATCCTAAAAATAGTCCTCCGATTGAAATTTTTTCAAGAGTTTTTGCTTTTTTTCCAAGATTGTCAATAAAATTTACAAAATGTTTTGTTTTAAGCATTGAAAAAAAGTAGGGTGGTCCAAAGGGAGTTCCAAGTTTACTCCAGATCCAAAAAACGTTTGGCAAGATTATTATTCCACCAACAACTAACATAAACCAATACCAAAGAGTTTCCCCTTGTGTTTGTAATTCAAATATTGCCCAGAACAAAAAAGCAAGTGCAACAATAAGTGCTTTCCAAGGATGTAATTCTCTTTTCACTTCTTTTGGCTTTTTTATCCTTGTCATGACAAAAGAAAGCTGTAGGTTATTAAAAATAGTTGCTTTTTGTTTGGTAAAAAAAGGGATAGTTGAGGGGCAAAAGCCCTCAAACTAAATATTATGTTTTTAATTTACGAAATCAAGATCTAATTCTCTATCTCGTCTAACTTCTCCACTTCCACCAGCTGCTTTTCCAACAGGGCTTCTAATATATGGAGAGTTTACTCCAGTGAAGATACAAATTACTTCCATTTTGTTTTCGAAAGTTGGGTCAACACGTGATCCCCAGATAACAGTTGCTTTTGGATCAATTCTGTCTGTTAATTGTTCTCCAACTGCATTTGCTTCTCCAAGAGTTAAGTCAGGTCCACCAGTAATGTGAATTAGACAACCTGTTGCTCCACCAATATCAATATCTAGTAGTGCATTTTTCAAAGTGTCTTCAACTACTTCGTTTACCTTATCAACTGATTTACTTTCTCCAACTGCAATTACGCTCAAACCTTGGTTTGACATAATACTTCTTACGTCTGCATAATCTAAGTTAATTAGAGATGGTTGTGTGATTGTTTCTGTAATTCCTCTTACAGTTCTTGCAATTACTTCATCTGCAACTTTGAATGCATCTTGGATTGGTAAATTTGGAACGAGTTCTACTAAACGATTATTGTCAATTACAACAACAGTGTCAGTTACTTTTTGTAAAGCATCAATTCCGTCTTCTGCTTTTGATAATCTTGCTTTTTCAAGAGCAAAAGGGTATGTAACCATTGCAATTACTATTGCACCTTGTTCTCTTGCTATTTCAGCAACAATTGGAGCTGAACCTGTTCCAGTTCCTCCACCCATTCCAGCTGAAAGGAATAACATATCTACTCCGCTTAAGATTTCTTCTAGTGCATTTCGTGAAACTTCAGCTGCTTTTGCCCCAACTTCAGGATATCCTCCAGCTCCAAGTCCTCTTGTTACACTTTTTCCAATTAGTACTTTTGTTATTTCATCATTTACGATTGCTAAGTGTTGCTTGTCAGTATTTACTGCTACAAGTTGCGCTCCAACAATTCCCATTGCAGCTAATCGGTTTACAGCATTACATCCTGCTCCACCAGCTCCAACAACCATGATTTTTGGTGTTCCAAATTCTTCAAGTCTATCGTCTGTCGATGGCTTTGAAGTCTTTGTTACTGCTTCTTCAACAATTGATTTCATAATAATCACCCCTGCCAGGTCTCACCAGGCACAATATCAATCTTTATTGAACTTTCAAATTGTATATATACCTACTTAACTCCTTATTATAGCTTTCTGATTATGTATACACCTTTTAACACTTTAAAACATAAAAGAAGCCCAAACTAGGCTTTTTTCAAATTATGTATACTACTAAATAAAGCTTAAAATTCGCTTTTTTTAGGAATGAGGAGCAAAATGGTTAGAATTACAAACAAAAGCAACAATAACGCTTCTACAAAAAATATTAAAAATGTTAAAAAAGCTTTATATAAAGTTAAAGTACAAATATTCATTTTATTATAAAAATAACGCCCAAAATAACTTTATTTTATTAAAAAGTGTTATGTATACTCAAAAACCCCCCATTTTGGACAAAAATGAGCTATTTTTAACGAAAATCATCAAAATTCAGCCAAATACAACACAAACAAAACAAAATAAGCACTAAAAAGAGCAAAAAATGTTATGTATAATTATTGTTTAGTTTTGTTTAACAAGCTTGATTAATTCTGAAATATCTTCAATCATAAAATCTGGTTTTTCTACTTTTAGCTCTTCTTTTTTTCCAAACCCACTTAATACAGCCACGCTTTTTATTCCAGCATGCTTTGCAGTGTCAATATCATGCGGCATATCTCCAACATATAAAGCATTTTCTTTCTCAATTTCATGGCTAACTAATAATTCATGAATTACTTCTTTTTTGTCATGAACACCAGCCACAACACTATCAATTAAATCAGCAAAACCATGATTTTTTACTTCAGTTAAAACAAGACTAGCATCTCTTGAACTTAAAATTATTGTTTTCACACCCATCTCTTTTAATTTTTTGAGTGTTTCTTTTGCACCTGCAATGGGAACTACTAATTTTTCATATTTTGGAGATAATTTTCTCCAAAGAGCATATTCTTCATCCATCTCAATATCAACGCCAAGTTTTTTATAAATATTAATCCATGGAAGCTCATAAATTTCTTTAAATTCTTCAATTGACCTCTTTTCAATACCCCTAATGGCAAATATCTTCATTGCAACAGTATAAGTAGAAAGCATATCGTCACTAAGTACCCTGAAAAGTCAAATATGATTGTATTGATCATAAAAAAAGAAAGAATGGAAGAGTTTAATACTCTTCACATTTTGAGCTACCAAAGATGCCCAAATGGCCGCCTAATTTTTTAGGCGTTTAATACTCTTCACATTTTAACTGATAATAAGCTGTTTCATGAGAACACGCTGGACATTTTGCAGGAGGAGTATTTCCTTTGTGTTCATACCCACATTTTCTACAAATCCAAACTTTTTCTTCATCTTTTTTAAACATAGTTTTCGCTTCAACTTCTTTTAACAATTTCCCATATCTTTCCTCATGATGAGCTTCTGCTTTTCCAATTGCATTTAATTTCACAGCAATTTCAGGCAGACCATCAACTTGGGCTTGTTTTGCAAATTCAGGATACATTGTAGTAGTTTCAAAGTGTTCTCCAGCAATCGCATTTTTTAGATTAGTTGCAGTATCTCCAAACATTGCTGCACCTTCAGCTTCTATTTGAATTGGGCCTTGTTCTTTTCCCATCTTTTCAACTAACCCATTAATCATTTTAGATAATTGTTTTGCATGCTCTCTTTCATGTTCTGCAGTTTCTTCAAAAATAGCTGCTAATTGTTCATAACCGTCCTTCTTAGCCTGTTTTGCACTCATTGTATAACGATTTCTTGCCTGGCTCTCACCAGCAAATGCTTTATGCAAATTCTTTAATGTTTCTTCCATTTTTCCCACTCTCCAAATATAATTTCTAACTTAACAAAATAGAACCATTCATTAAAAAAAGCTTTTTAATGAAAAAAATTTCATTTAAAGAATCTTAACAATTCCTGTGTCTGGATCCAATTCAACTCTATCTCCAGTTTTCAAAACCACTGTCGCATCTCTTGTGCCAACAATACAAGAAATTTTCATCTCTCTGGATATTATTGCAGCGTGGCAGAGCACCCCGCCTTCATCAGTAACTATTCCTGCCACTTTTTTTAGATAAGGAACAACTTGTGGGCGAGTCATTTCAGTTACAAGAATTTCCCCGGCTTTAAGTTCTTCTAGTTCATTTGCCAAATCAAACTTATCATGCCTAATTACACGAACTAATCCGACTGCTTTTTCCTTATATGCAACCATTCCCCTCAAACTTGATTTTGGTTGTCTTTTTTCTAAAACCCCAATTATTTCTTTACTTTCAATATCCT
>JABHJM010000045.1 GCA_018691995.1 Candidatus Iainarchaeum sp. | reverse complement strand
TTACTTTTTTTGTTTGCAAGTCCTTTTGTTGAAGTGTGAGTTCCGCTAAGTTTGTTTCCAGTTACAGCACATTTAGGAGTTCCTTTTTTTCCTCGGTAATGTTCTACCTTTGAAGCTGAAGAAACTTTTTTGCTCTTCCTTTTCATTCTTGCTTTTCCTGGGTTAACCATTTATCTCACTTTTTTCTTCTTTTCCTTTCCATTTTGATTTATCTTTAATTTCACTATCTATTATTTTTTCTTTAACTTTCATTATAATTCCTATAATAATAAACCATCCAAAGTAATACACAAAATATGCTCGTCTCCATCCTGTCATTATACTAAATCCTCCATCTGGGAATGGAATAAATCCATACCATGTGAATGTTGGAATTGCAAATAATGATTCAAATGTTACTCCTGCATACAACGCTCCTAAAATAAAATACACAATAATTAAGGGAAGTGAAACAACCATCATTTTTTGGGTTCCTTTCATCATTTCCATTGTGTCTGCCATTATTTCTTTTTGGAGTTCGCCTGCTTCTTCTTTTTTACCATCCTTCATTAATAATTTTATTTTTGCTTGTTTTTTCTTCATTCGTTCTTTGTTTCTTTTCATTTTGTCCTTGTCAAGAAATTTATTTTGTAACATTTTTGAAACTATTACCATTCCAAGGGTTACAATCAATATTACTATTGCAGGACCTATTATCTCTATCTTAACTCACCATTATTTTTTGGGAATGGATATTATAAACTTACTCTCGAATTTTCCCACCCTTCGAAAGCAGGTTCACTGAACGTGAACCACCATCAAACTCGCGCTTGTGGCGTTTTCTTATTTATTTCCCATAGGGAATCTTTATAAATATGCCTTTGGCATTTATAATTTTCCAAGTAATGGAGCCAATGCTTCTGCTTGACTCTTTGCAATTTCTTCGTAGAATCGATAAATGATTCCAACTGTTAATAAAATTCCTGTTCCACTTGCAAGGCCTGAAAGAACCATGTCTCCCATTCCAGCTAAGAGTGCAACGAAAATTGATCCAAGAATTGTAATTGGTGGAATATATCGGTTGAGTACTTTTTCAATAACTCGTTTATCTTTTCTAAATCCAGGTATTTGCATTCCACTTCTTTCAAGTTGTGCTGCAACAGCTTCTGTACTTTGATTTCCCATTTGTACCCAAAACCATCCAAATACAATACACGCTATAATAAATAAAAACATAAATATAATTCCTTGAAATACTGCAGGCAGAATTACTGCTACATTGCCCCAATTTAGTATAATTCCTTGAACAAGTGATTGTCCTCCAATATTTGGTAAATTTACAGCCCATGCTAAACCTGCAAAAAATTCACCTACAAAGGGTACTTTTTCGACAAATAAAGCCCATAATCGGACGTTCATGAATAGTGCCATTGCTAAAATAACAGGCATATTGCTTACATATAAGAATTTTACTGGATATCGTCCGCCTGTTCCGCGGTGTCCCATTGTTATTGGAATATTTACATGCATTCCTTCTGCAAATACAACAATTAAGAATATTGCAATCACACCAATGATTGGTAAAATAAGCAGTAATTGTGAGAGTATGTCTCCTGCTATAAATAATTTGAATAATATTCCTCCTGCTCCAAGTCCAATTGGTGGTGCAAAGATTTGCCAAAACATTGCTCCGCTTACTCCAGCTGCAATGAATAAACTTATTCCAGATCCAAGCCCATATTTACTCATGATTTCATCAAAATATAATAGTACGAGGGAACCAAGGGCAATTTGGAGTGATACAATCCATAGCCAGGGATTCGCGAGACCTGCTCCTCCAATAGGAGTTAATAATCCAGAAGCAACATAGATGTATCCTTCTGCAAAACATAAGATTACTGCTAATATTTTTTGTAATGCTTGAAATTGCATTCTTCCTTGTGGATCACCAAGATCGATGTTTAAGATTTTTGCTCCAACGAATAATTGTAAGAAAATTGAAGCCATTACAATTGGTCCAATTCCAGCGGTAATTAGTGTTCCTACATTACTTGCAAGAATTGTTTGGGCAAACATAATTTGTTGTACACTTGGAGACAATAAGTCCATTCCCACCAGGGTAATTTGTCCCATTATAAAAAATATTACGAGAGCGATAGTTGTCCAAATTAGTTTTTGTTTAAAGGGAATTTCTTTTTCTGGGTTTTTTACCTCAGGCAGGTATTGTGAAGCCTTTACCAGTATATCAACTATTCCCAAATTTTTTCACCAATTTTATTCTTTTTCAACTTTCACTTCTTTTGTTTCTTCTTCAACTTCAGTAGTGCTTGTTGTGGCTTCTTCCATTCCTTTTTTTGGAAAGTCAAATTCTCCACCAGCAGCAGTTATTTTTTCAATTGCTTTTTTTGAAGCGTTAATTTTCAAAACGATTGCTTTCGTTGTTGTTCCTTGGCTTAGAACTTTTTCGTAACCAGAGTTAATTGTAACAACATATTTCTTTCCATCCATGTTTACTTTGTTTTTTGCAACTAAAGTATCAAGCATAGCGTCTAAGTTTCCAAGAGTAATAGCGTCTCCGTGTGCATTTGGTTTAAGTCTATATTTTTTTGGATCAAGTCTTCCAAGTGAAGCGAATTTTCCCTTTGTTGCTCCAGCTCTTCCTCGTCCACCACGGTTTCCTCCACCACGATTATTTTTAGTGTCGCCTTTTGAGTGAGTTCTTTCTCCTCGCACTCTATTTTTCTTTCTTCGTTTTCTTTCAGTCATAATAATCACATCATTTTTTTGACAAGTTCATCCATTTTATCTTTTCTATTTCCAAGTGCTCCACCAATACTAAAAGGTTTTTTGATTCCTTTTCTTTCGTATCCTTTTTTTGGAGAGTTTAATTTAAAACAATTCTTAATTCCTGCTTCTTTAATTGTTTTTCCGCTTGCAAGTGTTTTAATTGCTTGTTTAACATCAAGTTCTCCAGTTAGCGCTTTGGCTTTTTTTGTAATAACTTCGCCTAAAACTTTTTCACTAATTGTTCCAAATGTTGCATAGTTTTCAACTTTTTTTAACATTTTTAAATTAGCTACTTCTTCTGGCCAAATACTCATATGATTAACACTTGCTAAGTTTAATAGTTCAAATGTTTTCTTAATTTTTGGTTTGATATTAACCGATCCTCTTACTCTTATTATTGCATACATATTATCACTTTCTAAATTTCCTTTCAATATCTTTTGTTGATTTCATTTCTGCTGTTTTTTGTAATGCATCAATTGCTGCTTTTACAAAGTTTAATTTTGTTGCTGTTCTTCCTCTTGATTTTCCCCAAACATTTTGTAGTCCTGCAAGAATCATAACATCTTTAATGTTTGCTCCAACTGCTAACCCAGTTCCTTTTGGGGCTGGCATTAAAATCACACGAACACTTGCGCTTTTTCCTTCAATTTTGAATGGTACGCTGTGTTTGTCTTCAGTTGGCTGTTCTTCCCAACTACCTGATCCTCTATAAATTCTTTTTAAATTAAGTCTTGCTTTTCTTTTTGCTTTATTAATTGCAGGGAATCTATCAATATCTTTTGCTGTTCCGATTCCAACATATCCGTCTTTGTTTCCTGTTATTACTGCTGCACGGTAAGAGAATTTTCTTCCAGCCCTTACAACTCTTGTTGTTTTTGCAACATCAACAACAATGTCTTCTAAAGAAAGTAAAACATCCATGATTTCTGGTTCCATTACTTTTAATCCGTTATCAAAAATATGATCAATGCTAGTTATTTTAGCAGCTTTTACTTGTTTTCCAAGGTCTGTTTTTGGAACCCATTCAGATAGTGCTTTTTCTCTTTCTGCTAAGTCTCTTGCACGTAACTCTTCAGGAGTTGCTCGTGGCCTTTTTCCTCTATTTGGTTTTCCTCTATTCATTTGCTTTCACCTTTTCAATCTCGCTTTTTGCTTTTTCAAATGCTTTTTCTATTTCACCAGGAGTAATTCCTGCTTTTGTATATTGTGAAAATTTATCTGCATTGTCTTTTGCATAATTATCAAGTATTTTTCCACTAATCCTATCTTCGCTTGGAACGGCCTTGTTTGACAAAGGTAAATTGATTCCTGAATCAACTACTCCTTGTAAGCATGCGAAAACAACACCACCATGGCTTGGATTTCGTCTTCCAATATCACTCATTGCTTCTTCTACTTTTCCATTCAATTTCTTTCCAAGTAAATATCCAACAAGGTATGCGCTTGGAGTATTGTTTGTTCCATAAAAACCATATTTAGTAAGATCTTTTGAAGTAACTGCAGCTAATGTTTCATCTCCAACGGGATTGTATTTTACAGCAT
>JABHJM010000044.1 GCA_018691995.1 Candidatus Iainarchaeum sp. | reverse complement strand
GAATTAAATATGAAAAAATTAGAAATAGGTTCAGGCAACAAACCAATGCCAGGTTATCTTCATTTTGATGTACGAGATGATGTTGATGCGGATGTTGTAGGGGATGCAACAGCACTTCCATTTGATACTGGAGAATTTAGTGAAGTGTTTTCTCGTTTCTTTTTAGAACATTTACCACGAAGTAAAGCAAAAAAATCACTTGCAGAAATGTTTAGGGTACTAAAAGAGAAGGGAAGATTTGAAATAATTGTTCCAAATATTGCATATTTTTTCAAATTATTTTTAGAAGAAAAGGGTCAAAAAAAAGAATGGGCATTAAATAAGATTTATGGATTTGAAAACTATAAAGAAGATCATCATTATTTTGGCTATGATGAAGAAACACTTACAAAGTTTTTAGAAGAAGCTGGATTTTGCAAAATTGAAAAAATCGAGTCAAAAGAAAAAGAAGAACAATATCTAGCAATGAGTGCCACAAAATAATGGCCTTTGCATTAATTAAGCTTTATAAGACTTTTTAGTTTAGTTTACTTTATGAAAAAGATAATTGGAATACTTTTAGTAATGGCTTTAGTTTTCGCACTTGGTTGTACTACGACTAATCCAAACACAAATGATGTAAATGGTATTGGTGGGGGAGATAATATGGTTGATAAAAATACTGATAATGGGAATAATTTTAATAATTTAGATAATTTTAAGAAAGTAAAAGAAGGAGACAATATCTCAGTTAATTACACAGGAAAACTTGAGAATGGGGAAGTATTTGATACAAGTTTAACTCCTGGAAGAGAACCACTTGAATTTACTGTGGGAGCAGGCCAAATGATTAAAGGTTTTGATGAGGCAGTAGTTGGAATGAAGGTTGGCGATAAAAAGACAGTTACACTTGCTCCAGCTGACGCATATGGAGTTGCTGACCCAAGTAGAGTAGTTAAATTTGACAAAAATAATGTTCCTGATTTTGATAAAATGAGCGTAGGAATGCAAATAGCTGCAGGAAATGGAGCTCCTGGAATTATTCTTTCAAAAGATGAGAATTCTTTAGAAGTTGATTTTAATCACTTTTTAGCAGGAAAAACATTAATTTTTGAAATTGAATTAGTTTCAATAAAGTAATTATTTTAAAAAAAATTATTTGCGGGGCAAAGACCTTTTAAAGTTTTTTCCCGCGATTTTCTCTTTTAATATCTTTGCCTCTAATTATGATATGAAAAAAGTTCTAATTACATACTATTCAAAAGGAGAAGTTGCAAAAGTTGCGAAGAGAATGCAAACTAGTTTTGAGAAAAAAAAGTTTAAGGTAACAATAAAAGAAATAAAACTCAAAGAAGAAATGGAAATAAAAAAACAATTTAAAAAAGAAAAAAAATTAGAACTTAGCAGTATGCCAAAATCAATTTCGAGTTATGATATTATTGTTATTGGAACACAAATTGTTTCATTTACTTCAGTCCCAGCAGTGAATGCATATATTCGTTCTCTTCCAAAAGCAAATGAAAAAAAAGTAATACTCTTTGCAACAGGGATAGGTCTTCCAGGAAAAGCAATCAAAAAAATGTCATCTTTATTGTCAATGAATGGGTGTAAAGTGATTGGAAGTAAAGTTTTTTCTAGTATTTTTGAATTTGATGAAAGAAAATTAAAAGAAGTCGATGCTTTTATTGAATCAATACAAGTTTGATAAGTTATCTCATTTGTGAAAGAAGATCTTCTTCAAGCATTTCAAGTTCAGTTAATTGTTTTTTTCTTTTATCAGAAGATTTTTTTTGTTTTGCAATTTCCTTTGCTCCAGTTTTTAATTCCATTTCAAGTGATTTAATTTGTTCAGTTGTTTGAATAATCTTTATTTTACTATCAATAGAAATTAACTCTTCACTAATCTTGGATCTAATTTGCTTAAATGTTTTTTCATCAATTTTTCTTTTCAAATAACTTTTTTCTGTAATTTTTAATTCATGAACCTTTTTGTGTTTTTGTTCAAGCAATCCTTTTAGCACTTTTTGTTTATTTTTTGAAATACCATCTAATTTTTTTACTTCTTTTTCACTAAGTGATCCTTTTTTTTGTGAATCAATATTACTTTCAACTTCAATTAATTTAGAATTCTTTTTCTTTGAAATACCATCATATGTTTTTTTATCAATTTTATGTTTAAGAAATTGTTTTTCTGCAATTTTTAACTCTTGTACAAGTTCATTTCTTTGATCTTCTAGTTTTGGTTTTTTATTAGCAATCTTTTCAATAACACTTCCAATAATAATTAAAAGCACAATTAGAACAATAACAGGAACAATCATAATGAGTACACCATATTCTGCATACAACTCTTTTGGGATAATTTGTTCTGCAAAAGGCAAGGATACAATCAATGCTAATATTGCTATTATGATAATTGCAGTTGTTATTTTCCTGTTCATGAAATGAGAACACATTTCCACAATAAAAACGTTTCTTATTGGCTAATTGGAAAGATTATTAAATAAGAAAACATTAATTGATATGATGGATTCAGTAAAAATAACAGCAAAAAAGATAAAGGCGCTTAAAATACAAGGTGCAAGCAAGGTGCGTGAGAAAGCAATTAATGCACTTGTTTCCCAAACACTAAATAGTAAACAAACAAATCCAACTCTTTTTAGAAAAGAATTTTTAAAAAATGCAAAAATTCTATTTGACGCTCGTCCAACTGAACCCGCACTTAGAACAGGAATTAGAATATTAAAGAAAAGTATTTCAGGAAAACATTTGTCTGTTGAACAAATGAAAAAAATTATTAAAAAAACTGATGAGGGGTATGGATTGAATAGAAAACAAGCAATGAAAAAGATGTCTAAGTATGGAGCAAAATTAATTCCAAAAGGTTCAACAATAATGACTCTATGTCATTCCCATTCAGTGATTGATGTGTTAATTCGCGCAAAGAAAAATATTGATCATGTTTATTGTCTTGAAACAAGACCATTATTCCAAGGAAGAATGACTGCAAGTGATCTCTCAAAAGCTGGAATAAAAACAACACTAATTATTGATAATGCCGCTTCAACAGTTCTAAAAAAATGTGATTTCTTTTTTACTGGAGCAGATGCTTTGTTAGCAGATGGTGATGTTGTAAACAAAATTGGAACAAATCAAATTTCAACACTTTGTAAGCGATATGACACTAAGCATTATGCGGTTACAAGCACTCATAAATTTGAACCATCATCATTTTTTGGTAACGATGAACCAATAGAACAAAGAGCATTAAGTGAAGTATTACCAAAAAAGATTTCAAAAGTTGCTGTGGCAAATCCTGCATTTGATCGAACTGATTCTTCACTAATTGAAGGAATAATTTGTGAAAAAGGAGTTTTTCCTCCAGAAGTTTTATCATCAAAATTATATGATTCATTAAATCTTGACAAACATGAATTAGATTTTTTAAAACTCTAAATTTTATCTAGTTATTTGAAAGCTTTGAACTTGTTCTAAAAGATCTTTTGCTTTGGTATTCTTTTCAAAGTGTTTCCTTGTTGGTTCAATCAACTTGTCGATATAACTTGCTGTAGCAGTTTTAAGATCCATTGGGTGTAATTTCCCAGTAGTAAAATCAGATTCCATTTCAGCATAAGTTTTGTACAAAACATCTCCGCCAAATTTATCAGGTCGTTCAATTTTTACACTATCAAATCTTTCAAACACCATATATTTATTGTATTCAAGAATTGGATTTTCAAGTGCAATTTTTTCAGGACAAAATGCTTTTGAAATTTTTCTTTGGATGTCTTTTGTTGTATCAGTCATGAATATTGCTGAGTCTGGATTACTCTTTGACATTTTTTTAGCAATTGCTCTTTCAGCGCCTTCTGATTCTGTTTTTACTTCTTTTAAGCCTGCAATCATGTGATTAGAAATAACAACTGGTTTGTAGTAACCAAGTTTTTCTCCAACCTCGCGTGCCAAAACATTTACTTTTCGCTGATCCATTCCAAGTTGTGTTGCATCTGCGTTTAAATAAAATATATCTGCACATTGCATACAAGGATAAAATATTTGTGAAGCTTTTAATGCATCTTTTTGTGTTCTTCCCATTATTTGTGAACATCTTGTAATTCTTGCAAGAGAATTTTTTGTTGCAACATTCATAACAATTTTCCAATATTCAGGGTCTCCCATTGCATCATTTGCCCACACAAATTTAACTTTATCAAGATTCATTCCAGTAGTTTTCCAAATTTCAATTAAGTATTCTCCAGCAACTTGAATATTTTCTAAATTTCCTCCAAGTTTGTTATTTGCCCAAGCAAACCAATCAGCAACCCACATTTTAAAAGTAAAACCAGCATCAATCATTTTGTTAATATTAATTGCTCTTAACACACCTTGTGCAATATGCATTTGTCCGCTTGGTTCAAAACCATCATACGCAATAGGGTTCTTTTTTGTTTCAAGTAGTGTTCGTAATTCTTCTTCTGTTAGGATTTCTTCTCCAACTTCCTTTACAAGAGCCATTCTCTTTTCTATGTCCATAAACTAATCAATTTCCAAAACAATTATAAACACTAATTGTGTAATCCATACGATTCAAATGAGTGATTATTCCCAAGACCTAAAAGTAAAATTATTTCCAGTTAGTACTGGCAAATTTGTTTGTGTCTTAAACGAAATTGATGCTAAAGAATTTGGAGTTTTTGCAGGGGATAGAGTTGAAATTGAAAATAAAAGAACAAAGAAACGCTGTGTTGTTATCATTGATGTTACAAAAGATTTTGTAAAAGAAGATTCAATAGGTCTATTTCAAGAAGTGACTAAGTCGATTAATGCAAATACAAATGATAAAGTTAATGTAAAACCAACTGGAAGACTTGACAGTGTTGATTTAATTAAAAAGAAATTAAATGGAGAAAAACTTTCTTCTGAAGAACTTAAAACAATTGTAAAAGATATTGCAGATTCAAGACTTAGTGATATTGAAGCAAGTGCTTTTATGGCAGCAGTTTATATGAAAGGTTTTGATTTAGAAGAAACAACTTCAATGACAAAAGCTTTGATTGGAAATGGAAAAAAAATAAATTTTGCTGTTAAACCAATTGTTGACAAACATAGTATTGGCGGAGTTAATGGACGCGCAACAATGATAATAGTTCCAATTGTTGCTTCTGCTGGACTATATATACCAAAAACTTCTTCAAGAAGTATTACAAGTGCAGCTGGAACTGCTGATGCAATGGAAATTCTTGCACCAATAGATCTTTCTTTTGATAAAATAAAATCAATTACAAAAAAAATTGGTGGAGTTATTACTTGGGGAGGGGCAGTAGACCTTGCTCCAGCTGATGATAAAATAATTAAAATAAGACACCCTTTAGCACTTGACCCAGAAGGAATGTTAATCGCTTCAGTGCTTGCAAAGAAAGCAAGTGTTGGAAGTAAATATGTTGTAATTGATATTCCTGTTGGAGAAAATGTTAAAATAAAAGATAAGAAAAAAGCACTCGCAATGGCAAAGAAATTTGTTGAGGTAGGAAAAGAAAATGGAATGGAAATTGAAGCAGTTGTTACTAATGGAGATGAACCTAGTGGATTAGCATTTGGTCCTGCTCTTGAAACAAAATATGCAATGGAAATTTTGGAAGGAATAAGGTTTGACAATCTAGCTCAAAAAAGTTGTGAACTTGCAGGAGCATTATTTGAACTTGCAGGAGTAAGTAGAAGAGGTCAAGGATTTCATAAAGCTCTTGAAATACTTGAATCAGGTCAAGCTCTTAAAAAAATGAAAGAAATAATTAAAGCACAGGGTGGAAAAGTTAATTCAAGTAATCAAATAATTTTGTCAGGGATGAATAAAGTTGTAAAATCAACAGAAGAAGGAGTAATTTCAAAAGCAAATGTTAAAGCACTCACTACTATTGCTAGAACTGCAGGTGCACCAGCAAACAAACTAGCCGGACTAATGCTTCACAAAATTGAAGGTGACAAAGTAAAAAAAGGAGAAGTTTTATTCACAATTTATGCTGAGAATGAAATAAAACTTGCAAGTGCTTACAATTATGCTATGGAAAATAATCCTTTTACATTTAAGAAAATAATTCTTAGTACTGTGAGATAAAGGCAAATCTAGCTTTTTTAAGCTTTTTCATAGATAAACTTAGTTGATAATAATGGCTGAATTACTTGAAATGTTCTCTGATGAAGGAGAACTTATTGGTTCAATGGAAAAAAAGAAATTCCATCAAACTCAAAGAAAAGAATTTTTTGAAAATGGAAAAGTAACAAGCAGACATAAGGCAGTTAAACTTATTTTAATGACCTCAACTGGTAGAGTAATTCTTCAAAGACGAAGCAAATGGAAAGGAGATAATGCTGGAATGTGGGATAAAACTGTTGGCGGACATGTTACAAAAGGAGATAGCTTTGATTTAACAATGCTTAAAGAATGTGCTGAAGAACTTGGAATTCCAGCAACAACAGTAAGTAAACCAGAATTTGAGATTTCAGTAGTAACAACAGATTTACATGTTCTTGGGATATTAACTAAATTATCATATCTTGATTTTAACAAATCAAATAGAAAACAAAAAGATGGAAAAGTTTGGACTGAACCAAGCATGACTCAGTTTTATATTGGATATTATGATGGGACAATAAGATTTATGGATCAGGAATCTTGTGGAATACAAGTGTTCGCACTTGATGAACTTGAGGATGAAATAAAAAAGAATCCTGATGAGTTTACTGATGACATTAAATATATTTTAGATAAATTTTCTGATTATATTAGACCAATCAAACCAAAAGGTCGACACGAATTAAACGATTAATTCAACTTTTTATAAACGTCAAGTAGTTCTTCAACAGTTAGAGAATAAACTTTAAGTTGAGCACATCCCAGATCATTAAAATTTGTTTTTGAAATAATTTTACCTTCCTCTAAAATTGGAAGTGATTGTTTTAATGCTCTTGTAAGATCTTTGTTTTTGTAACGAAATAATTCTTTTAAAAATAAATAAAAGTTTTTAGAATTTTCTTTTATATTAAAATCAATTGCAACAACAACACTTTGACAATTTGGTTTTGGGAAAAATGAAGTTTTTTCAATACTTTCAAGAACGTGAACTTTTGCATTCAAATTTACAAGAACTGTCATAGCATTATATTCTCTCATTCCCTCAAATGCAGTTAATTTTTCAACAAAACCAGCATCAAAAACAATTATTGCTTTTTTAACTTTTTTTGCTAATGAAATTTTTAACATAAGTTCAGTTGACAAGTGGTATGGCGGAAGAGAAACAACTTTTGTTATTCCAAGTTTGTTGTAATCAGAGTCAGTAGCACTTCCATGAATCAAATTTAATTTTCCACTTGTTATTTCTTCTTTAAATTTTTCTTCTAAGAGTTCAATCATTATTTCATCTTTTTCAATTGCAACAACATTTGCTTTTTCAAGTAAAAGTTTTGTCAAAAATCCTGTACCAGGACCAATTTCAAGTACAATATCTTTTGAAGTAATTTCTGCTTCATGGACAAGAAAACGAAGGAGTGCTTCATTAATACAATAGAATTGTGAGAGTTTTTTACTTGGTCTAAAATGATGTTTTATCATTAGATCTTGTAGCTCTTCATATAAATCCATTTTCTCACAATAAAGTATTATTTAATTAAATTTAGTATCTTTTTCTTGGATAAAATTGTTTTTTTGGTGCAGCCGGTGGTCTAACAAAAATAAAGTGTTTATCATCAGGTCCTTCTAACTCTTCCATAATTCTTTTGATAACTGCTTTTTTTGGATCAGGAACACCCTTAACTCTTTCTGTAATCTCTTCAAAAGAATCAAACTTTTTCTTTTCTCGTTCATCAAGTAAATCCAACATATGCTTTTTTCCCATTCCAGGCAATAATTCAAGTTGGTGTCTTTTTAGAGAAATCCCACGTGCATTGTTATAAAAGTTCAAGTATTTTTCACCATTTGCTTCAATCAAATCAGTAACAATTCCTTCAAGTTCTGAAAGAGAATTTGATGTTAGATCTTTGAACATAATTCTTCCTTTTATAAGTTCAACTTTTGCTCTTTCATCTTTTCCAATATAAACTTCTTCTCCAACACTAAGATTTGCTCCTGCTTTTGGAGTAACTTCAAGTAGAGTAAAATAGTCTTTTCCCATAATCTGTGCCATAGGCTCTGTTCGTACTGCGGAAGACTTTCCAGTTGGCATAAAATCCAACACTATTGCATTTTCTTCAGCTGTCATAATAATCACTTCAATTTAACTCTAAATATTGGCTATCAACCTTTATAAAAAACCATTCTAAATCGATCAAAGGGCGAATAATAAGCTTTTATTCAACCTTATCGGCATATTTTTTTGTGAGTTCAACCACAGCCGCTAATTCTTCATCAGTTGGCGTTATAGACTTTGGTATAATTAGTTGTAATTGCTCAAGTCTAGTTGGTAAAACAGTTACAATTTCAAAAATAATTTCTTGTTGTTCTTTTAAAGATTCAATTTCACCCAAGGCCTTAACTAAGTCATCAGTTTGTTTTTCTGTTAATTTAGCAAATTTTTCAACATATTTCATTGTTAAATCTTGTTCGTAAGTTAATTCTTTTTCAGCTTTTCTAGCTTTTAGAATCTCTTTTACTTTGTATAATGTAACTGGTTCCATTTCTACTACTTTATCATCGCTCATAATCATCACACCAATTTTTTCAAATGAACAGCTGTAGTAACAACCATCATTTCTTTATTTCCTTTTTTTAATTTAACTTCAAAACTCTTTCCTCGTTTCCCAACAACTTTTCCTGTTAGACCGTGGAATCCTTTGTCAGGTAATCCTGCATGGTAACTTGAATCAATAACAACTTGAACTTTATCATCATCATTAAATTCTTGCATAATGTCGTTTACGCTTGGTTTTTTTGTTTTCTTTTTGAACTTAGCCCTAGTTTTTCCTCTTTTACCAGGTTTACGTCCTCCACCACTTATTTTAGCCATTTTAATTCACCAGATTACTTTAGAATAAAATAAATTTGGGGGCAAAACTTTATAAAGCGAATCATTACTCTTGGCTGATAAGCTTAGTATATTAAGTATTTCCCACCCTTTTGAGTATGTATGGAAAAAGCAATTGATTTGAATAATTTAAGAGCAAAAATTGATCAAATGAATGATAAACTACTTTCATTAATTTCTACAAGAATGAAATATTCTTTGAATGAGGGGACATTTACAAAAGAACTTGCAAATGGAAAAACATGGTTTTTATATAGATTAAAAAAAGAACAAAATCTTGATAGCGAGTTTGGAAGATTTTTGTATAATGATCAATTGCCTTTTATTTTTAAAAAGGAAGAACTTGCAAAAGCTATAGTTTCAAAAGTTAATGATACGGGAGTTACTCCTATTGAATTTGATTTATCAGAAAAAATTATTGAGTTATACAAAAAGTTGCTTAGAGGATTATGCGAGGCAAAAGAAGATGAGAGTACATATGGTGAATCAACAAAACTTGACGTTGAAATTATTCTAACAATAAACGAACGAACAACTGCTATTGGAGAGCATGTTTCTGCATTCAAACTACAAACAGAACCAGAACTAAAAAATCTTTCAAAAAATGAAGTGAGACAAAATTTAATCAAACCAAAAAGAGAAATTGAAGTAACAAATGCACTTATTTTAAAAGCAAAAAAATATGGAATAGAAAATGAAAAACTAATAAAAGAATTTTCAAAAGATTTAATTGAAATAACTCTTGATTCTGAAGTTCATTTTATTTTGAATTCAAAGCTTTGAATAACTTCCAAGTATTTTAACGTGAGTTGTATATTTTTTTATTTCTTCAAGTGATCTTTGAACTTTTTCATCAAAAAGATTTCCAACAAATTCAATAAAGAAAATATAATCCCAAGAAACTTCTTTTGAAGGACGAGATTCTAGTTTTGTCATATTAATATTATTTTCTTTTAATGGTTGCAGTGAATCAAGTAAAGCTCCAGGTTTATTTTTTAATGCAAAAAAGCAAGATGTTTTTTCTCCCCCTTTTGGATCAAGTTGTTCTTTTGAAACAATAATAAATCTTGTCTCATTATTACTTGAATCGTTAATATTCTGTGTTATTAATTCTAATCCATAAGTTTGGCCAGCAATTTTTCCTGCAAGAGCAGAATCACCTGTTTCACTTGCAAGTTTAGCAGCTTCTGAATTACTTCCACATTCAATAAGTTCGGCATCTGGGTAATTGTTTTTTAGCCACTCTTTACACTGTAAAAATCCTTGTGGGTGAGAGTATATTTTTGCAATATTTTCTTTATTTTTGCTTAAAAAGCAGTAATTTATGGCTGAATAATGGTCTCCAACAATGAATTGTTCCTTTTCAAGTAGTTCATCTAGAGTAATGGCTACTGAGCCTCCTGTGTTATTTTCCATTGGAATAATTGCTCTTGCAAGCTCCTTTGCTTCAACCATATCAAATAATTTTACAATTGATCCAACTGAAATTAGCTCTTCTTTTGGAAAAACTTTTTCTGCAGCAATATGCGAAAAACTCGACTCTGGCCCTAAATATCCAACCTTCATTTTCATCAATCCTTTTTATTCATTAACAAAATCTAACCATTCGAAATATTTTTCATCCTTTCCATGGATTATTTCTTCATATTTTTGTTGAACAAATTTTGTTATTTCTCCTACTTTTCCATCGTTAATATTTTTATTATCAACACTAACAACAGGAGTTATCTCAGCTGCTGTTCCACTCATAAAACATTCATCTGCATTAAACAAGTCTTCTTTTGTAATTTTTTCTTCGCGAACAACATATCCATTATCTTTTAAAATTTGAATTATACTTGATCTGGTAATTCCAACTAAAACATTATCTGTTGTTGGAGTTATTATTTCTTTATTTTTTACAATGAACAAATTTTCTCCAGTACATTCAGAAATATTGCCTTCAAGGTCTGGCATTATTGCTTCATCATATCCTTCTTTTATAGCATCCATTTTTGCAAGTGTACTGTTTGCATAAAATCCACTTACTTTTGCGTGATTTAAATTTGCAACTGGAAAGTGTCTTGAGTATGGGGAAATTTTTGTTTTGATTCCATTTAATTTTCCCTCTTCTCCAAGATAAGCTCCCCATGGCCACGCAGCAATGCTTGCCTGTGCAATTAATCCTTTTGAATCAAGTCCCATTTTTCCATAACCATAATAAAGAAGTGGTCGAATGTAACCATCACGAAGATCAATTTTTTGTAAGAGTTCTTTTGTAATTTTAACAAATTCTTGTGGAGTATTTTTTACTTCCATATTAATTATCTTTGCAGAATTAAATAATCTTTCCATGTGTTCTTTTAATTTAAAAACAGCGGGTCCCTTTGGTGTATCATAAACTCTTATTCCTTCAAACACAGCACTACCATAATGCAAAGAGTGTGTAAGAACATGTACTTTTGCGTCTTCCCATGGAACAAACTTCCCATCCATCCAAATTAATTTTGTTGCTTCCATAAATATCACGGTTGTATTAATTTATGAACTAGAAATTATTAAAAAGAACGACCCCGGTGCGATTCGAACGCACGACCTACTGCTTAGAAGGCAGTCGCCCTATCCACTAGGCTACGGGGTCAGAATTTTTTGTCGTTGCAAAACATTCATTAAAATGGACACTTTCAGTAGTCCATAAGAAATAAATTGATAAGGGCTTTTTTAAAAGTATTGTTTTTTCTTATGTAAGGTTGAGTTAAATGAAATGTGCGAAATGTGGGGGAAGTGCAACTATTTATAATAAAGCGGGAGTTCCTGTTTGTTCAAGACATACTAATGAAAAAATAACTTCTCCAAAATGTCCAGAATGTAGTTCACCAATGTCTTTACGAGAAAGTAAATATGGAAAATTTTGGGGTTGTACAGCTTTTCCAATGTGTGATGGAATCCAAAAAATCTAATTTTAAATTTAAAAGATTTAATTTTGAAAAAATAGAAAAGAATAACAGCCAAAAGCTGTTATTCAACTAATTTTATTTCTTGAACTTGAAAGCAGTCCCAACAATACCTACTATTCCAAGTAATGCTACAAGACCTAATCCAAGATCTCCGACTTCTCCTAAACCAAAGAATCCTGTTGGAGCTCCAGATGCTATTACTGGCGATACTAATTCTCCAGTTGGTTCGCTTGGAGTTGGTTCAGTTGGTGTTGGTTCAACAGGTGTTACTTCTGGTGTAATTGGTTCTGGTTCGCTTGGAGTTGGTTCAACCGGTACTACTTCAGGTATATTTCCATCAGAAACATTAGCATCTGTTGGTGGTAATCCTCCACTACCTCCACTTCCGCCGCCAGGTCCTGCTGGGGGCGCAGTATAGTTATCAACACTTATTGTGATTCTCTCTGTGTAGTTGTAGTCTTTTGTATTATAGTTCAGGTCAATATAGTATGTCCCTGCACTTAGATTTTTTGTTTGTATTGTGTACAATCCATTTGCATCGAATACAACATTTGCGTCACTTACTGCAGAACTTGTTACTAGGATCATATTTCCATCTGTGAATGGTCCAGCTGAACCAAGATCATCTCTGAAATTTCCATCAATAGAGAATGAAATTGTTTCTGTTCCACTATGACTAGTGTCAATATTGAAGAAATACTTTTTTAGTACTTCAAAGTTTTTATCACTTGAACTAGCATTTCCAACAATATCGTTTGAGTCAATTGTTACTGTGTGTGTTCCTTCAAACCAAGTATTGTTAGAGTAGTATGTTCCACTAAATGTGTTTCCATCTCGTAACAACACAATTGTGTTTCCATCAAGTGTCGCTCTTACAGTGTCAACATCTGTTGTAGCATCAATAACAATTGCTTCTACTAAAACTTCATTTCCTCTAAATGTTGGATCTGAAGTTATTGTTATACTTTGTATATCCGGAGCTGTGTTATCAATTATTGGATCAATTTCTTCGTACGCATAATTACCCGCAACATCATATGCTTCAAATGCAACGTTGTAATCTCCGTCCCAATGTGCTAGTGTATTTAAGTCTGCCTGGAACAAATTTGTGCCAGTATTAAAGTCAGCTTTTGTTGACCATACAACTGCTCCTGCCCCAGCGTGACATTTCCATGGTTTAGCTATTTTACAATAGTTAACATCGTTCTTTTCTATTAGATAGAATTTAACTTTTTTAATTCCAGATAAATTATCGGTTATATTTGCTGTCCACCTATAGATTCCATTCATGTTAATATCTGGATTTGGAATAATGTCAGTTATTACTGCCATATCGTTGTCAATTCCAATATTTCTATCTGCACAAGCATCTGGCTGTGCAACATTTCCAAAACATACTTCAGTAGTTGTATACTTTCCATCTGTCATATTATTATTATCCCAAGAAGGGAAAGTTGTTCTAAAATTATTTACATTTCCATCAACAATCCAATCATTTCCATCTTTGAAATTTGTAATTGTTTCAATTGAAGTGTGTTTATTTTCGTTTGGTTGAACAAATCTAAAAAATGTTTCAGCTGAACTTGGAACTGTATTACTAATAAGTCTTGCAATTAGAGGTACATATCCCGATTGTGTCCAGTAAACTTTGTCAGCGATTGAACCAAATGGATAAGGTAAACTTACAGTTAATCCACTTGTTGGATTTTTGTAAGTTAATTTACTGTTATTTTTTGGTTT